>JBIHZW010000044.1:0-18966 GCA_044240245.1 Pseudomonas sp.
TGATACGCAGTGGCTGACCACGCTTGAGCTTCTCAACCAGCTCGGCCTCAACCAGAACCTCTTCTGCGCCACGCTTGATCAGCGCCAACTGCTCTTCAACCGACTTCATGACAGGACTCACGACCACTCAAAACAAAAGGGAACCAACCATACAAGATCGCAGACAAATCACAAGTTCTGCCGGCCACCCCACCTACGCTAAGACCGCCTTGCGACAACCGGGGTTGCCTAGCTAGCGATTTGGTTATATTTTATACAGTTACTGCATATTCATCATTTCGTTTATCTATTTCTTTTCATTTTTAAAGTCAAAAAGCAGCCTATGACCTCTCCAACTAAAGCGCCGCCCCTGTACCCGAAAAGCCATATTCTGGCGGCCAGTGGCGTCGCCGCCCTACTGAGCCTAACCCTACTAGTATTCCCCACCCGCGAAGTTGAAGCGCAAAAGACCTACATCAACCTTGAGCTAGACAACGGCTCTGAGTACGCCGAACTGCAAGATGAGCAGGATTTAGATGCCTCGCAGACGCTGAACCAAAGCCAATCCCCTTTCGCCAATACGGCAGCTACAGAGCAACCGGCAGGCGATGAACTGAAGGCTGCGCAAGCTGAAAAACCGCAAGAAAAAATCGACCCACTGAAGCGCACGATACGCGTGGAAAACGGCGACACGCTGTCCACGGTATTTGCCAAGGTGGGCCTGAGCGCAACCACTCTGCATGACGTGCTTAATAGCAGTAAAGAAGCCAAGCAGCTGACACGCCTGAAAGTAGGCCAGGCTCTTGAGTTCAACCTGAATACAGACGGCCAGCTGGAAAGCCTGCACAGCAAGCTCAGCGACCTGGAAAGCATTGCCCTGACGAAGAACGAGAAGGGCTTCAGCTTCAAACGCGAACTGGTCAAGCCTGAAGTCCAGACCACCTATAGCCACGGCGTGATCAACAGCTCGCTGTTTCTCTCGGCCAAACGCGCCGGTCTGTCGCACAGCCTGACCATGGATCTGGCCAACGTATTCGGCTACGACATCGACTTCGCCATGGATATTCGTGAAGGCGACGAGTTCGAGCTGATCTACGAAAAGAAAGTGGTCAACGGCAAGCAGGTCGGCACCGGCAACATCCTCTCGGCACGCTTCACCAACCGCGGCAAGACCTACACCGCCGTGCGTTACACCAACAAGCAAGGCAATAGCAGCTATTACAGCGCCACTGGCGAAAGCATGCGCAAAGCCTTTATCCGCACCCCGGTCGATTTCGCCCGTATCAGTTCGCGCTTCTCCACTGGGCGTCGCCATCCGGTTCTGAACAAGATTCGTGCGCACAAAGGTGTGGATTACGCCGCCCCACGCGGCACGCCGATCAAGGCTGCCGGTGATGGCCGCATTACCCTGGCCGGTCGCCATGGCGGCTATGGCAATGCGGTAATCATTCAGCACGGCCAACGCTACCGCACCCTATATGCCCACATGAATGGCTTTGCCAAGGGCATCCGCAGCGGCGGCAACGTCAAGCAAGGTCAGATCATCGGTTATATCGGCACCACCGGCCTGTCCACCGGGCCGCACCTGCACTATGAATTCCAGGTTAACGGCGTACACGTTGACCCACTGAGTCAGAAGCTGCCCATGGCTGACCCTATCGCCAGCAGCGAGAAAGCCCGCTTTATGCAGTTGAGCAAACCGTTGATGGCACAAATGGACAAAGAAAAGTCCACCATGCTCGCCCTCAACAATCAGCGCTAAACCATGCCCCTCTACCTCGGCGTGATGTCCGGTACCAGCCTCGATGGCCTGGACATTGCGCTGATCGAGCAGGAACACAGCATCCGCCTGCTCGGCACTCGCTACCTACCCATGCCAGACGAGCTACGCAGCGCCCTGCTCAGCTTGTGCGCATCCGGCCCGGATGAACTGGCCCGTGCGGCAATCGCCGAACAACAGTGGGTCGCGCTCGCCGCGCAAGGCATCAGTGAGCTGCTAATACAGCACGACATACCCGCACACAGCGTTCGCGCCATCGGCAGCCATGGTCAAACCGTGCGCCATGAGCCTACACGCGGCTTCAGTATTCAGATCGGCAACTCCGCCCTGCTCGCAGAACTGACCGGCATAAGCGTCGTCAGTGACTTCCGCCGCCGCGATGTTGCCGCCGGTGGCCAGGGTGCACCGCTAGTTCCCGCGTTCCACCAGGCATTGTTCGCCAGCGAGGGCAGCACCCGCGCAATCCTCAACATTGGTGGTTTCAGCAATCTCAGCCTGCTGGAGCCTGAGCGCCCGGTGCATGGCTTCGATTGCGGCCCGGGCAATGTGCTGCTGGATGCCTGGATTCAGCGCCACCAAGGCCGGACATACGACCAGGACGGTCAGTGGGCCGCCAGTGGCCAGGTACAGCCGCAGCTTCTGCAAGCCTTACTGAGTGATCCCTATTTCCAGACTCAAGGCCCGAAAAGTACCGGCCGCGAGTTGTTCAACCTTGCCTGGCTGGATCAGCATCTGCAGAACCTGCCTGCGTTTGCTGAGACTGACGTGCAGGCCACCCTGTTGGAACTGACCGCCATCAGCATTACCGAGGCGCTCAAGACTGCTCAGCAAAACACCGAGATGCTGCTGGTGTGTGGTGGTGGCGCGCATAACCACACGCTGATGCGCCGCCTGGCGCAGCTGCTGCCAAATTGCCAAGTGAGCAGTACCGACGCACATGGCGTACCTGCCGATTGGGTTGAGGCCATGGCCTTTGCCTGGCTAGCGCACTGCTGCCTGGAAGGCATACCCGCAAACCGGCCGAGCGTTACCGGCGCACGTGGCCTGCGGGTACTCGGCGCGATCTACCCCGCCTGATCGCTTGTTCGAATCTGCTACGTGCAGAAACGACAACGCCGTGCACAAGGCACGGCGTTAGCTTGAACAGCCTGCAAATCAGATCGAGAACGAAGAACCGCAACCGCAGGTGGTGGTGGCGTTCGGGTTGTTGATAACAAACCGCGAACCTTCCAGACCTTCCTGATAATCGACCTCGGCACCTGCCAGGTACTGGAAGCTCATCGGATCGACCACCAGGCTTACGCCTTCGCGCTCGACGATGGTGTCGTCCTCTGCCACTTCTTCATCGAAGGTGAAGCCATACTGGAAGCCGGAACAGCCGCCTCCCGTTACAAACACGCGCAATTTCAAACGCGGGTTGCCTTCCTCATCGACCAGGCTCTTCACCTTGTTCGCCGCGCCCTGCGTAAATTGCATAGCACTGGGGGTGAAGGTTTCGACGCTCATGCTGATTAACTCCCGGCGCTACGCGCCATACTGCATTCTGATCGGCATTATCCGCTTACCCTAGAAAAGCGGTCAACTATTGTGCGACATCCAGCGTTTCTGGCAATTCCAACGGCCGCGCCTCGTCCTGCAAGCGACAGAGACGGCCTTCGATCTGCGCGCCCATGGCCATTTCCATCAGGGCGTAATACAGATTGCCACGCACCCGCGCCCGCGCGCCCAGCTCAAGATGGCCACTGGCGTGCACATCGCCGACCACTTCACCATCAATCACTATATGGGGGGCGCGGATCTCACCTTCAACCCGTCCCTGCACACTGACGCGCACCATGCCCTCGCTGGCCACCAGGTTACCGATAACCTTGCCATCGACCTGTACCGCGCCTTGAAAGCGCAAATCGCCATGCAATTCGGCACCGACCGCAATCAGGCTGGTCTTGCCCGCGAAACGCTGCACGTCAGTGCGCGCCTTATCTTTATTCCACATAAGGAACAGTTACTCCTCTTTGTTCCATTTGAATGTGCGCAGCAGAGGCTTCTCGCCCTGCACCTCGGCACGCACCTTGATCTCGCGCGGGATAAACCCTTCAGGCAACTTTAGCTCGGCAAATCGCCCGGCCTCGGGAATGGCCTGAAAGTGCTTGAAGGCGAAGGCTATCGGCTGCTCAGGCAGGGCATCGGGCAAGTCTGCGCCCAGCGCTGCCAGCTCGAGCGTGACGTCCTGCTCGCCTTGCTTGCCGACGATCGACACCTGCAGCTGGCCTTCCAGCGGCGTCTCACCTTTACCCACACGACTGAGGAGTATCTTGTAGCGGAAATGCTCAGGCCTGTCCGTGGCCTGTAGCTCAAAGGTTTTGATGCGCAAACCTTCACGACGACTGGCCGGTGCCAATACACCTTTATAGAAGGCCAGATCCTGTTGCTGTTTGTAGATCTGCTCCTCCAGCAGCTTGATGGTCAGACGGCTCTGCTCGTTGGCCTGCTGGCTGACCTTTTCCGCGCTGCTGAGCACCGCCACACGCTGACGCAACTCATCGACTTCGCGCAGCAACTGCTCATCGCGCACCGGTTCGGCCGGCTGCCCCGCAACCACTGCAGGCTGGCTGTACTGCTGCCACCAGCCGCCGGCATAGAAGGCCAGCGGAATGCACAGCACCAGCAACAAGCCGAGCATTCGTCGTCGCCGCGCACGCCCCGGATCGCTTGGGCGAACCTCCCAGCCCGCCGTCAAGGCAGCATGGCCGCATGGGACAAGCCCAGGCGCTCATCGAGGCCGAAGAGGATGTTCATATTCTGCACCGCCTGGCCCGACGCACCTTTGACCAGGTTGTCGATTACCGACAACACCACCACCAGATCACCATCCTGCGGCCGATGCACGGCGATCCGGCAGACGTTGGCACCGCGCACGCTGCGGGTTTCCGGGTGGCTGCCAGCAGGCATCACATCGACGAAGGGTTCGTTGGCATAGCGCTTCTCGAACAGCGCCTGCAGGTCCACCGAGCGATCGACCACAGTGGCGTAGAGGGTCGCGTGAATGCCGCGGATCATCGGCGTCAGGTGCGGCACAAAGGTCAGGCCGACATCCTTGCCCGCAGCCCGGCGCAGGCCCTGGCGAATTTCTGGCAGATGCCGATGGCCTTTGACCCCGTAGGCTTTCATGCTCTCGCCGGCTTCACTGAACAGCGAACCAACACTGGCACCACGGCCAGCGCCGCTGACCCCGGATTTGCAATCGGCGATCACTTGCGTGGTATCAGCCAGCCCGGCCTCCAGCAGCGGGATCAGCGCCAGCTGTGCGGCAGTGGGATAGCAACCCGGTACGGCGATCAGACGCGCCTGCTTGATCGCTTCACGGTTGACTTCCGGCAAGCCATAAACCGCCTCAGGCAGCAGGTCCGGCGCACCGTGCGGCTGGCCGTACCACTTGGCCCATTCGTCAGCATCCTGCAGACGGAAGTCGGCTGACAGGTCAATCACCTTGGTCCCGGCAGCCAGCAGCTCACCGGCCAGGGCATGCGCAACACCATGCGGCGTGGCGAAGAACACCACATCGCAGGCGCCCAGGGTAGCCACGTCCGGCACGCTGAAGGCCAGGCTGTCGTAATGACCGCGCAGGTTCGGGTACATCTCGTCGACACGCATGCCGGCCTCGGAGCGCGAGGTAATCACCTCAACCTGCGCTTGCGGGTGTTGCGCCAACAAACGCAACAGCTCGACACCGGTATACCCCGTGCCTCCGACGATTCCGACCTTGATCATCACTTGCCCCTTTGCAATACCAGCAGTGGAAAGCTGCCGATGATACGGCCGCTTCGGCCAGGGGCCAACACTTGAGCGCCGCCAGTGATGACGGAGGCGGTCATGCCCACTACTATCGGGGCACTTTCCTGCAACGAGTGCGAACAATGCTCTATCTGTGGCTCAAGGCTCTGCACATCATCGCCATGGTCTGCTGGTTCGCCGGCCTGTTCTACCTGCCGCGCCTGTTCGTCTACCACGCCATGAGCACCGACGAAGTCAGCCGCGAGCGCTTCTGCATCATGGAGCGCAAGCTCTATCGCGGGATCATGTGGCCGTCGCTGATTCTTACCGTCGGCCTGGGCCTGTGGCTGCTCAGCCTTAACCCCAGCTACTACTTCAGCCAGGGCTGGATGCACGCCAAGCTGAGCCTGGTGACGTTGCTGGTGATCTACCAGTTTATGTGCGGCGCCCAGCTCAAGGCGTTTGCCCGTGGCGAGAACCAGCGCGGCCATGTGTTCTACCGCTGGTTCAATGAAGCACCGGTGCTGGCATTGCTCGGCATTGTCATTCTGGTCGTGGTTCGCCCTTTCTAAATACCCCAAGAGGATTACCGCATGTCGCTTCCAGCCCTGCTCGAACAACGCCTGCGTCTACCCGTGGTCGCGGCGCCGATGTTTCTGGTGTCCAACCCGCAACTGGTTCTGGCCTGCTGCAACAGCGGCATCGTCGGCAGCTTCCCTGCCCTGAACCAGCGTGAGAGCAGCGGTTTCAAGGATTGGCTGCAGGAGATCGAAGCCGGCCTAGACAGCGCCGCAGCGCCTTATGCAGTCAACCTGATCGTGCACGGCAGCAACCCGCGCCTGCAGGCGGACCTGGCGATCTGCGTCGAGCAGCGCGTGCCTATCGTGATCACCAGCCTCGGCGCGGTGAAGGAAGTAGTGGACGCGGTACACAGCTACGGCGGCCTGGTATTCCACGACGTGACCACCCGCCGACATGCCGAGAAAGCCGCCGAAGCCGGCGTCGACGGTCTGATCGCAGTAGCCGCCGGGGCCGGCGGACATGCCGGTACCTGGAGCCCATTCGCGCTGATCGCCGAAATCCGCCAATTCTTCGACAAGACCCTGCTGCTGGCCGGCTGCCTTAACCAGGGCCACGAAGTACTGGCCGCGCAACTGCTTGGCGCCGACCTAGCGTATCTCGGCACCCGCCTGATCGCTACTCAGGAAAATGCTGCTTCCGCTGCTTACAAGCAGATGATTCTCGACGCCAAAGCCGCCGACATCGTTCACACCCCAGCGGTCTCCGGCGTACCGGCGAGCTTTATGCGCCAGAGCCTGGAGCTGGCCGGCTACGACCTCAAGCAGCTGCAGAACAAAGGCGAGGTCAACTACGGCGAGAAGCTCAAGCCAATGGATGAAGAAGCCAAGGCCTGGAAAACCGTATGGTCGGCCGGCCAGGGCGTCGGCAATATCCGCGACCTGCCCAGCGTCGAGCAACTGATCGCCCGCCTCGACAGCGAATACCGCGCCGCCCTCAAACAGAGCCTACAGTTGCAACAACGCTGGGCGCGATGAAGCGACGCAACCTGCTCGGTCTTGGTGCGCTGGGGTTATTGGGCGGCTGGGCACTGCGCCCGAGCGATCTCGGCCAGCCGCACGCGCCCTACTTTGCCGCACTCAACCAGTTACTGCGGCGTGCAGGGGCCGGACTGCCGCTGCTGGTGGTGGACCTGGAACGCCTCGATCAGAACGCCGAGCTGCTGGCTAGCCAACTCGGTCAGCAACTGCCACTGCGCCTGGTGGCCAAATCGCTGGCCTCCACCGGCTTGCTCGACTACCTGGCAAAAAAGCTCGGCACGCAGCGTTTTATGGTGTTTCACCAGCCACAGATCAATCAGCTGGCAGTCAACTTCCCCCAGTCCGACCTGCTGCTCGGCAAACCATTGCCCAGTGCAGCGGCCCTGAGCTTCTACCAGCAACGGCCACAAGGCAGCGGCTTTGTCCCCGCCGAGCAGCTGACCTGGCTGATCGATAGCCAAACCCGCCTGCAGGAATACGCCGCCCTGGCCAATGCTCTCAACCAGCCGCTGCAGATTGCCTTTGAAATCGATATCGGCCTGGCCCGCGGCGGCTTTGCCACTCCAGCAGAGTTCGGCGCCGCCCTCACCTGGCTGCGTAATACGCCCAACCGGCTACGCGTACGCGGCCTGATGGGTTATGACGCGCACCTCGCCCATACGCCGTTCTGGACAGACCAAACCACCGCCTTTGCCCAGAGCGCCGCACGCTACCGCGCATTTATCACCAGCGCCGCCGCATTCAACGAACTGTGGTCGCAACAACCGCTGCTCAATGGCGCTGGCAGCCTGACCTATGCCCTGCATGCCAAGCTCGATACGCCGCTGAATGAAGTCTCGGTCGGCTCCGCACTGCTCAAACCCAGTGATTTCGACAGCGACCTGCTGGCCGCCCAACAAGCCGCCCTGTGGATCGCCAGCCCGGTGCTCAAGGCGTTGTCTGGGCAGCTACCGTTTCTCGACGGATCACATCAGTTGCTGCAGCGCTGGAACCCCAATCGCCAGCAGGCTTACTACGTGTATGGCGGGCAATGGCCAGCAACTCCGGTGTCCCCGGGGGGGCTCAGTTATGACTCACTGTATGGCCGCAGCGCCAACCAGGAGCGCCTGATCGGCTCAGCCGGCACAGGCTTGCAGGTCGACGACTGGGTGTTTCTCCGCCCGCAACGTTCGGAAGGCCTGTTCGAGCTGTTCAACCAACTCGTCCTTCTGCGCAACGGCCGCCTGGTCGGCAGCTGGTCCGCCAGCAGAGCGTGAACCGCCTCTAGGCCCCTGCACATTTGCACGCAGGCAGCTTGTTTACTGGCCTGCAGGCCAGCTAGTCTGTAGCGCAATTCCATTCTGGCACCGACAAGGACGCCGACATGACCCAAGCCCGCTTCAAGATTGTGTTCAACGGCGAGTTGATGCCCGACGTCAGCCTGGAAACAGCCAAAGAAAACCTCGCGCGCCTGTTCAAGAGCGACCTGACCCGGATCAACTCGCTGTTTAGCGGCGGCAATGTCGATATCAAGCGTGACCTCAGTGAAAACGAGGCCGACCAGTACCTCAAGGCCCTGCAAAGCGCCGGCGCTAAAGTGCGCAAGGAACAGGACCTGGCCGCCAGCCTGAGCCTGGTGGAAACCGATGATCACCGTACGGAAAGCTGCGAAGCCGAAAGCAACGTACCGATGACCTGCCCCAAGTGCGGCCACCAGCAAAGCAAAGCCATCGAGTGCTCGGCCTGCGGCATCGTTATCGAGAAATTTATCGCCCGCCAGGCCATGCTTGCGGAAAACCCGCCTGAAGTGGTCAGCGCCGCGGCCACGCCCTACGCCACGCCCAAAGCAGCTGTGGCAGAAACCCTGCCGGAGTTCGGCGAACTGAAGGCTTTTACCACCGACGGGCGAATCGGTCGTTTGCGCTACCTGGCCTGGTCGATGGTGCTGATGCTGGCCTGCTTGCCGTTGTTCGGCATCGCCGGCGGCTTTTTCGCCGCATCGGAGATTCTTGGCGGTCTGCTGATGGTGGTAGTGGGTATCGCCGTGGCGGTGGTCGGCATCATGTTCGGTGTGCAGCGCCTGCATGACATCGGCTGGTCGGGCTGGCTGCTGCTGGTCACCCTGGTGCCGATTGTCGGCGGGGTGTTCTCCCTGCTGATGTTTATCATCCCCGGCAGCACCGAGGCCAACCGCTTTGGCCCGCCGCCGCCGCCGAATAGCCGCGCGGTGAAAGTCCTCGCCCTGCTCTGGGTGGCGATCATCGTCATCGGTATTGTTGCGGCCATCGCCCTGCCTGCCTATATGGGTTATGCCGACGCCGGCCTGTAAGCCACTCGCAACCTTGCGCGGTACATGGGGTCGAAAGGCCCCATCACGGAGAACCCTATGACCCGTTACGCGCTTATTACCGGAGCCTCTAGCGGTATTGGCCTGGCCCTGGCCGAAGCATTGGCCCGGCGAGGTCGCAATCTGATTCTGGTTGCGCGCCAGCGCGATGCGCTGGAAAGCATTGCCTGCGAGCTGACTCAACGCTTTTCCGTGGAGGTGCTGTTTCGCGTCTGCGATCTTAGCCAGCCACTACAAGTCAGCGGCCTGCTGCATGAGCTGGAGCAAGGCGAACGCACTATCGATTTACTGGTGAACAACGCCGGTATCGGCACCTCTGGCGCCTACGTGGCCCAGGACTGGGCTCGCGAACAGCAACTAATTGAGCTGAATATCCTGGCCCTCGCCCGTCTCTGCCACGCCATCGGCACCATCATGGCCGGCCAGGGCAGCGGACAGATTCTCAACGTCGCCTCGGTTGCCGGCTTTCAGCCGGGGCCGGGCATGAGCAACTACTACGCGAGCAAGGCCTACGTGCTGCACTTCTCCGAAGGCCTGCGCGAAGAGCTGAAAGAGTACGGCGTTAAAGTATCCGTACTCTGCCCTGGGCCAACCCGCAGCGCGTTTTTCCGCACGGCACGCATGAACAGTGAAGCGCTGCAGGGCAGCAAGCTGATGATGAGCGCCGAAGAAGTGGCACTTATCACCGTCAAAGCGCTGGAGAAAAACCGCGCGATCATCATACCCGGCTGGCGCAACCGCCTGATTGCCCTTAGCCCTAGGCTAGGGCCGCGTTGGCTGGTACGGCGAATCAGCGCACGGCTGAATCGCCAATTCGGCAAGCCAATCTAAGCGGTTGCTCTAACCCGCATTGACCGTGCGCCCATCCGCCCAGGCGCGCAGCGCGGCAAGGTCTTCGGCCATCACCACCGACAGCGGTGCAGTCCCCTGAATGCTTTGCAGCAGCAATGCCTGGTTGACCGTTTGTTGCTGGGCTTGCGCGGCATACAGGGCGCTAACCACCGCCTGCTCGATCTCCGCGCCGGAAAAGCCGTCGCAAGCGGCAGCCAGTTGCGCCAGATCGAAACCCGTCACGTCCAGCTCACGCCGAGCCAGGTGAATACGGAAGATTTCGGCCCGCACCGCCGCATCCGGCAGATCAACGAAGAACAGCTCATCGAAACGCCCCTTACGCACCAGCTCCGGCGGCAGCCGTGAAATCACGTTGGCGGTGGCCACCATAAATACCGGCGCCTTGCGTTCGGCCATCCAGGTCAGCAGGGTGCCGAGCACCCGCTGGCTTACGCCACCATCGTGATCGCCGCTGGCCAGACCCTTCTCGATCTCGTCCATCCACAGCACACAGGGCGCCATCTGCTCGGCAAGCTTGAGAGCTTCGCGCAGGTTGCGCTCGGTCTCGCCGAAGAACTTGTTGTACAGGCAGGCAAAGTCCAGACGCAGCAGAGGCAAGCCCCACAGACCGGCGATGGCCTTGGCGGCCAGACTCTTGCCGCCGCCCTGCACTCCTACCAGCAGCACGCCTTTGGGCAGATCAACGCCTTTGCCTTCGAGAAAGATGCTCTGCCGATCACCCAACCAGCGCTTGAGGTTGCTCAGCCCACCAACCTCGGCGAAACGCGCCGTGTCGTACTCGAAACTCAACACACCATCGAGATCGAGCAGCTTGAATTTGGTCTTGTTCAGCTCCGGCAGGTCTTCCTGGGTAATCGCGCCGTCATCACAGATTACATTGCGCGCCAGCGCGCGCGCCTCGGCATGGCTGAGACCACGCAGGTTCTTCACCACCTGCTGCAAGGTGCGGTTATCGGTGCGCACCCGGGCGTTGCGGTTGCGTGCGCTCCAGCCGGTGGCCTCGTCGCGCACAATGGCCAGCAGCTCTTCCTCGGAAGGTAGCGACAGGCTGAAGCGCGAGGCATAACGCTGCACCTCGGGCGGCAACTTGCAGGCGTGGGACACCAGCACCAGCGTCGGCTTGCTGGGCAACTCGCTCATGGCGATTTCCTTGAGCAGGCGTACCAGCTTGGGGTTGTCCTCAAGAAACGGATGCAGGTCGCACATCACATACAGTGTTGGCTGCGTGTCAGCCTTGATCAGGCGCAGCGCGGTTTCCGGCTCCAAGGTTGTGCTGTCGACCGGCTCCTGAATGGAAAAGCCCACACGCTGCAAGCCCTCGGTCACCGACCACACCTGCAAGCCAAGGCTGCGGCGTACGGCCAGGCTGGTCAGGGTTTCCAGAACCCGCGGCTCATCCCAGGACTCGATCAGCACCAGCTTGGTCTTGGAATCCAGTACCAAGCCCAGATCATGAATATCGTTTTTCACCCACGCTCCTTGTCCACAAAAAGGCCGTTGAAAAATGTCGGCGAGGCAGCCGAGACAAGGCAAAAGCAGACGAAAAAGCGGAGTTTACGAGTAGTAAATGAGCATTTTGAGTCTGTTTTTAACGCAGTATCGGCAACGCAGGTAGTTTTTCAACGGCCTGTTAAACTCGGCCTCTTTATATTGGCCGGGAGACTGTCCATGGACTGTCTATTTTGCAAGATCGTCGCTGGTGAAATACCGGCGCGCAAGCTTTATGAAGATGATCAGGTGATTGCCTTTCACGATATCGGCCCGCAGGCACCGGTGCACTTTCTGGTTATCCCAAAAAAACACATCAGCACCCTCAATGACCTGAGTGAGGCAGACAAACCGCTGGCCGGACATATCCTCTTCACCGCTCAGCGCCTGGCCCAGGAACAAGGCTGTGAGGAAGGCTTTCGCGTGGTGATGAACTGCAATGACCTGGGCGGCCAGACTGTGCACCACCTCCATATGCACGTGTTGGGTCAGCGGCAGATGGCATGGCCACCGGGTTGAGTCGTTCATTATTCGGCGCACTGACCATGCTCGCCCTGCTGATTGGCAATCCAGCGCAGGCGCATACGGTTGGCAGCGTATTCAGCGACGCCTTGCCCAAGGGCCAGCAAGGGCCGCAGCTGGTTGTGGTGCCTGCCGGGCGCTATCTGCTGGGTGATCACAGTGGCCGCGGCAACCATAACGAGCGCCCACTGACCCCGATTGAAATCAATCGGGCCTTTGCCATCGGCCGCTACGAAGTGAGCTTCGCAGATTGGCAGCAATATGCCGAGGCCACCGCTACGGCCATGCCGGACAACGAGGGCTGGGGACTGTCGGCGCAGCGGCCGGTGATCCATGTGTCCTGGCATCAAGCCCAGGCCTACAGCCAATGGCTGTCGAAAGTCACAGGCCAGCGTTATCGGCTGCCTACCGAAGCCGAGTGGGAGTACGCCGCTCGCGCCGGCAGCACCAGCTATTACTGGTGGGGCGAGCAGCTCGACAGCCCGGAAACCCGACCGCGCGCGCATTGCCGCGGCTGCGCCACCTCGCGCCTGATCCAGAGCAAGACCGAGCGTGTTGGCCAGTTCGCCGCCAACACCTTCGGTCTGCATGATACCGCCGGCAACGTCTGGGAATGGACCGCCTCGCGCTTCGCCAGTCCCTTTGACGGCAGCGAGCAACAGGCGGCCAGCCTTCTCGACAAAAGCCCGCGGGTAGTGCGCGGCGGCGCCTGGAACAGTGGCCCAAGCTACCTGCGCAGCAGCCAGCGCGATATGAAGCAGCCGCAACACAAGGACTACGCCCTGGGTTTTCGCGTGCTGCGCGAATTGCCCTGACGCTGGCGATGCTTCATCGCTGGTTGACAGTTCGGCGAGGCTGCGACGAAACGTCAACAGACCTTCTCCCGCGCGTGGAGTAAACTGGGCGCCGTAATCATCGCCGGAGGTCCCTATGGCCAGCGAACGTCACTTCTCACCTGTTGATCGCCTGCTGCTGCAAGCCGATGCTGCACTGCGCACCCTGCTGCCTTTTAGCGTCCAGCCAAGCCGGCCATCGCCGGCCATCGTGCAGCCGGAAGCCGAGCTGGACGAGCGCCAGGCCCAGCATGTCGCCGGCCTGATGCGGATCAACCACACCGGCGAGGTCTGTGCCCAGGCGCTGTACCAGGGCCAGGCCCTGACCGCCAAGCTGCCACAAGTACGCAAAGCCATGGAGCATGCGGCTGATGAGGAAGTCGATCATCTGGCCTGGTGTGAGCAGCGCATCCGCCAACTTGGCAGCCAACCAAGCATTCTTAACCCGCTGTTCTATGGCCTGTCCTTTGGCGTAGGCGCGGCGGCTGGTCTGATCAGCGACAAGGTCAGCCTGGGCTTTGTCGCCGCCACCGAAGATCAGGTGGTCAAGCATCTCGACGATCACCTGCAGCAGATCCCGCTGGAAGACCAGAAATCCCGCGCGATTCTTGAACAGATGCGTGTCGATGAAGAGCAGCATGCCTGCAATGCCCTGGATGCCGGCGGCTTGCGCCTCCCAGCACCGGTGAAGTTCGGCATGAGCCTGCTGGCCAAGGTGATGACCAGCACAACCTACCGGGTGTAGGGCTGAATCAGCGGCACAAAAAAGGGCACTGAAGTGCCCTTTTTCATATCGCGAAATATCTGCAATTGCTTACTCACCCAGCTCGATAATCTCGTAGTCGTGGGTGATCTCGACGCCGCCGCGCCCCAGCATGATCGAGGCAGAGCAGTACTTCTCGGCTGAAAGCTCAACCGCACGCTTGACCTGAGCCTCCTTCAAACTGCGGCCCTTAACCACGAAATGCAGATGAATCTTGGTAAATACCTTGGGCTCTTCCGTGGCGCGTTCGGCTTCCAGAAAGGCTTCACAGCTCTCTACCGCCTGGCGGGATTTTTTCAGGATGCTGACCACATCGAAGTTGCTGCAACCGCCGAGGCCGATCAGCACCATCTCCATCGGGCGCACACCCAGGTTGCGCCCACCGCTCTCTGGCGGGCCGTCCATTACCACCGCATGGCCGCTGCCCGACTCCCCGATAAACAGGGCTTCGCCGGCCCACTGAATACGCGCTTTCATTACTCGGGCTCCGCTGTTAAAAAGGGAGGCAGCTTAGCACAGCACTTTTACTTGCCGACCCGCTGCCCGATGAGTAAAAAGTTCCGTGCTGAATGTTAGCCAGGTCGCAAAACCGGACCTCGCCATGGAGGCTTGGTTAAGCTGACGTCGGATTACTGGCACACTTGTACAGATAACTATTATTAGAACTTCAGCCGCACAACGGCTTACCTTTATAAATTCGGGATTCAGGCATGGTAGCTATTACCCTCACACCTAAAATAAAAAATCTCGACAAGCTTCTCGCGCATTGCCACCGCCGTCGCTACACCGCCAAGAGCACCATCATCTATGCGGGCGATCGCTGCGAAACGCTGTTTTTCATCGTCAAAGGGTCGGTCACTATCCTGATCGAAGACGATGATGGTCGTGAAATGATCATCGCTTACCTCAACTCCGGCGATTTCTTCGGGGAAATGGGCCTGTTCGAAAAGGACGGCACGGAGAAAGAACGCAGCGCCTGGGTGCGCGCCAAGACCGAGTGCGAAGTGGCGGAGCTGAGCTACGCCAAGTTCCGCGAGCTCACCCAACAGGACCCGGACATCCTCTACGCCCTGGGCAGCCAGATGGCCGAGCGCCTGCGTAATACCACACGTAAAGTCGGCGACCTGGCCTTCCTCGATGTTACCGGCCGTGTTGCCCGCACTCTGCTCGACCTGTGCAAGCAACCCGACGCCATGACTCACCCTGACGGCATGCAGATCAAGATCACTCGCCAGGAAATCGGCCGCATCGTTGGCTGCTCCCGCGAGATGGTTGGTCGCGTACTCAAGGCCCTGGAAGAACAAGGCCTGGTCAACGTCAAAGGCAAGACCATGGTGGTGTTCGGCACGCGCTAAACAGCATGCTGGATACATAAAAAAGCCGACGCATGCGTCGGCTTTTTTATGCTGGCGGTTTCAGTCCACGTCAGGCGAAGCGATCACCCGCTTACGCTCAGGAAAGAACAGGCGCTCCAGCTCAGCACCTGGATTGTCAGCACGCATAAAGGCTTCGCCGACTAGGAAGGCATACACCTCGCTGATTTCCATCAGCTCGACATCGGCGCGGTTGAGGATGCCACTCTCGGTCACCACCAGGCGATCACGCGGAATTCGCGGCAGCAGGTCGAGGGTGGTTTCCAGATTGAGTTCGAAGGTGTGCAGGTTGCGGTTGTTGATACCCACCAGCGGCGTATCCAGGGTTTTCAGCGCACGCTCCAGCTCGTCGCCATCGTGCACTTCCACCAGCACATCGAGATCGAAGGCCTTGGCGGTGGCAGCAAGCTCGGCCATCTGCCCGTCCTCCAGCGCCGACACGATCAACAGCACGCAATCGGCACCCAAGGCGCGGGCTTCAACGATCTGATAGGGATCGATCATAAAATCCTTGCGGATCACCGGCAGCGCACAGGCTGCACGAGCTTCCTGCAGGTAGCGATCAGCGCCCTGGAAGAAATCGATATCGGTCAGCACCGATAGGCAAGTGGCCCCACCGTTCTGATAACTCAGGGCAATCTCGGCCGGCACAAAGTTATCGCGCAGCACGCCCTTGCTCGGCGAGGCCTTTTTAATCTCGGCGATTACCGCCGGCTGCTTGCGTTTTGCCTGGGCCAGCAGAGCCTGAGCAAAGCCGCGCACCGGATCAGCGCTGCGGGCTTGCTGCTCGATTTCGGCCAGGCTGACGATACTGCGGCGGGCCGCCACTTCCTCAGCCTTGCGCGCGAGGATTTTCTCCAGAACGGTTGGAATACTCACCCAGCATTCTCCTCTTTGAATACGGCGGTAAAGGACACCAACTCCTGCAACTTCTCCCAAGCCAGGCCAGTGTGCAAGGCATCGTGGGCCAGCTGCACGCCCTCTTTAAGGCTAGCAGCCAAATCCGCCGCATACAGCGCAGCGCCGGCATTCAGCACGATCATGTCGGCGGCCTTCTGTCCGGCTTCGGTCTTGCGCTTGCTCAGGGCATCGCGAATCAGCGCCAGCGATGCCTCAGGGCTTTCCACCGCCAGACCGATCAGACTCTGGCTTTTCAGCCCGAGGTCTTCCGGCAGCACTTCATATTCGGTGATCTGCTCGTCCTTCAGCTCCGCCACATGGGTCGCGGCGGCCAGGCTGAACTCATCCAGACCATCACGCGAATGCACCACCAGGATGTGCTGGCTGCCGAGGCGCTTGAGCACTTCGGCCAGCGGCCGGCAGAGCGCCTGGCTGAACACACCCACCACCTGATGCTTGACCCCAGCCGGGTTGGTCAGCGGGCCGAGCATATTGAAGATGGTGCGCAGACCCAGTTCACGTCGCGGCACCGCCGCATACTTCATCGCCGAATGGTGCACCTGGGCGAACATAAAGCCGACGCCGACGTTCTCGATGCAGCGTGCCACCTGCTCCGGCGTCAGGCTCAGGTAAATACCCGCCGCTTCGAGCAGATCGGCACTGCCGCTCTTGCCTGACACCGCGCGATTACCGTGCTTCGCCACCTTGCCGCCAGCTGCAGCGACAACAAAGCTCGCGGCGGTCGATACGTTGAAGATATTCGCGCCATCGCCACCTGTGCCGACCACGTCGACCACGTGATCGAGGGTCTGCAGGTGCACATGGCTGGCCAGCTCACGCATCACCGAGACCGCGCCGACGATTTCGTCGATGGTCTCGCTCTTCATGCGCATGCCCATCAGAAAGGCGCCGATCTGCGCATCGGTGCACTGGCCGGTCATGATCTCGCGCATGACGCTCTGCATTTCTTCGGTCGACAGATCGAGCTGGCTGACCACCCGATTGAGGGCTTCCTTGATATTCATCAGCGCAGGCCTCCTTGTTGTTTGAGGAAGTTGGCAAACAGCTCATGGCCCTGTTCGGTCAAAATTGACTCAGGGTGGAACTGCACGCCCTCGATATGCAGGGTCTTGTGGCGCAGGCCCATAATTTCGTCCACCTCACCGTTTTCGAACTGGGTCCAGGCGGTGATTTCCAGGCAGTCGGGCAGGGTTTCACGCTTGACCACCAAAGAATGGTAGCGGGTTACCGTCAGCGGGTTGTTCAGGCCGGCAAATACGCCCAGGTCCTTATGGAACACTGGGCTAGTCTTGCCGTGCATCACCTGGCGCGCACGCACTACATAACCGCCGAAGGCCTGGCCGATGCTCTGGTGGCCGAGGCACACACCGAGAATTGGTAGTTTGCCGGCAAAGTGCAGGATGGCCTCGATGGACACTCCGGCTTCGGTTGGCGTGCACGGGCCGGGCGACACCACGATACGTTCGGGCTGCAGCGCCTCGATCTCGGCAATCGACAGTTCGTCATTGCGGATCACATGCACATCGGCACCCAGTTCGCCCAGGTACTGCACCACGTTGTAGGTAAAGGAGTCGTAGTTATCGATCATTAAAAGCATGGCGGGACTCCTCAGCGCTTGGTCTGGTCGGGGACGGTTTGCTCGGAGGCAGTTTGTTCGGCGAGCGCCACAGCACGGAACATGGCGCGACGCTTGTTCAGCGTTTCCTCCCATTCCAGGGCCGGCACCGAGTCTGCAACGATGCCGGCACCGGCCTGCACATGCAGCTCACCGTCCTTGATCACCGCGGTACGGATGGCGATGGCCGTGTCCATATTGCCGTTCCAGGCCAGATAACCTACGGCACCGCCGTAGACCCCACGTTTGACCGGTTCCAGCTCGTCGATAATTTCCATGGCGCGAATCTTCGGCGCGCCAGACAGGGTGCCGGCCGGCAGAATGGCGCGCAGGGCGTCCATCGCCGTCAGGCCTTCCTTGAGCTGGCCGGTGACGTTGGAGACGATGTGCATCACGTTGGAGTAGCGCTCAATCACCATCTTCTCGGTGAGTTTGACGCTGCCGGTACTGGCCACCCGCCCGACGTCGTTGCGGCCGAGATCGATCAGCATCAGGTGCTCGGCAACTTCCTTGGCATCCGACAGCAGGTCCTCTTCCAGCGCCAGATCGGCCTCTTCAGTGGCGCCGCGCGGGCGGGTGCCGGCAATCGGGCGCACCGTGACCAGACCATCCTCCAGACGAACCAGCACTTCCGGCGAGCTGCCGACTACATGGAAGTCGCCAAAGTTGAAGAAGTACATATAGGGTGTTGGGTTGATGCAGCGTAGCGCGCGGTACAGGTCAATCGGTGCGGCCTTGAACGGGATCGACATACGCTGGGAGATCACTACCTGCATACAGTCGCCGGCGAGGATGTACTCCTTGATCGCCTTGACCGCGTTTTCGTAGTCATCGCGTTTAAAGCTGGAAATGAAATCCGGTTCGGCACCCGCCGGCGCCGCCAGATCTACGCCCAGGCGCGGGGTAATTGGCTGACGCAGTTTGTGCAGAATCTCCTGCAGGCGCGCCTGGCCCTGTTCCAGCGCATCGGCCTGGGCCGGATCGGCGAGGACGATGGCGTGCATCTTGCCAGCGAGGTTGTCGAACACCACCACCGCATCGGACACCATCAACAGGATGTCGGGCGTTCCCAAGGCATCGGGGTTTACGCCTTTGGCCAGCTTGGGCTCGACATAACGCACGCTGTCATAGCCGAAGTAACCCACCAGGCCGCCGTTGAAGCGCGGCAGGCCCGGCAGAGTCGG
>JBIHZW010000232.1:0-5922 GCA_044240245.1 Pseudomonas sp.
GAATGGCGCGGCGCTGACTGCACCCTCTTTGCGTGCCATATGGCCGTGGCCGGGCAGGAATGGGATCAGGTGTTCCTTCACGCCAATCGGGCCGACACCTGGGCCGCCACCGCCGTGCGGGATGCAGAAGGTCTTGTGCAGGTTCAGGTGGGACACGTCGCCGCCGAACTTGCCCGGGGCGCACAGGCCGACCATGGCGTTCATGTTGGCGCCGTCGATGTACACCTGGCCGCCGTTGTCATGAATGATCGCGCAGATTTCGCGGATGCCTTCCTCGAACACACCGTGGGTCGACGGGTATGTAATCATCAGCGCAGCCAGGCGGTCTTTGTGCTCTTCGGCTTTGGCCTTGAGGTCGGCGATGTCGACGTTGCCGCTGCTATCGCAGGCGGTCACCACCACGCGCATACCGACCATGCTGGCGGTGGCTGGGTTGGTGCCGTGGGCCGATTGCGGGATCAGGCAGATATCGCGCTGATCATCGCCACGGCTCAGGTGGTAAGCACGAATGGCCAACAGGCCGGCATACTCGCCCTGGGAGCCGGCGTTTGGCTGCAGGGAGATGCCGTCGTAACCGGTCGCCGCGCAGAGCATGGCTTCCAGTTCGGTGGTCAGCTGGGTGTAACCCTGGCTTTGCTCGGCAGGGGCGAAGGGGTGCAGGTTGCCGAACTCGGCCCAGGTCACCGGGATCATTTCGCTGGCAGCGTTGAGCTTCATGGTGCAGGAACCCAGCGGAATCATGCTGCGGTCCAGCGCCAGGTCCTTATCGGCCAGTTTGCGCAGGTAGCGCATCAGCTCGGTTTCGCTGTGGTAGCGGTTAAATACTGGATGAGTGAGGATTTCGCTTTCGCGCAGCAGGCCTTTTGGCAGCTGAGCGATTACGCCGGCAGCCAGTTCAGCGAAGGCTGGAACGGTCTTACCTTCGGCGAAGACCTCCAGCAGGGCTTCAACGGCGACTTGGTCGGTGGTCTCGTCGAGGGACAGGCCCAGGCGCTCGCCATCGATTTCACGCAGGTTGATGCCGGCCGCACGGGCGGCTGCATGCAGGGCTGCCGTTTTGCCGCCGGTGGCCAGGGTCAGGGTGTCGAAGAAGAATTCCTGCTCAACCGTGTAGCCCAGAGCGCGTAGGCCCTTAGCCAGGATCGCGGTGAACTGGTGCACGCGCTGAGCGATTTGCACCAGGCCTTTCGGGCCGTGGTACACCGCGTACATGCTGGCGATGTTGGCCAGCAGTACCTGAGCGGTACAGATGTTACTAGTGGCCTTCTCGCGGCGGATATGTTGCTCGCGGGTCTGCATGGCCAGGCGCAGGGCCGGCTTGCCGAAGCGGTCAATGGACATGCCGACCAGACGGCCCGGCATGTCGCGCTTGAATGCATCGCGGGTGGCGAAATAGGCGGCGTGTGGGCCACCGAAGCCCAGCGGCACACCGAAGCGCTGGGCGCTGCCCAGGGCCACGTCGGCACCGAATTCGCCCGGTGCAGTGAGCAGGGTCAGTGCCAGCAGGTCGGCAGCGACGGCCACCAGCGCATTGGCGGCGTGGAAACGCTCGACCAGCTCGCGGTAATCGAAGATGTCGCCATTGCTCGCTGGGTATTGCAGCAGCGCACCGAAGTAGACGCTGGCGTCAGTGATCGCAGCTTCGTCGCCGATCACAACTTCGATGCCCAGCGGCTCGGCACGGGTGCGCAGCACGTCGAGGGTCTGTGGGTGGCAATGCTGGGAGGCGAAGAAGGCGTTGCTGGCCTTGTTCTTCGACAGGCGCTTACAGAAGGTCATGGCCTCAGCGGCAGCGGTGGCTTCGTCCAGCAGCGAGGCGTTGGCGATCTGCATACCGGTGAGGTCGCTGATCAGGGTCTGGAAGTTCAGCAACGACTCCAGACGACCCTGAGAAATCTCTGGCTGGTACGGGGTGTAAGCGGTGTACCAGGCCGGATTTTCCAGCAGGTTGCGCAGGATCGGGCTCGGCGTGTGGGTGCCGTGATAGCCCTGACCGATATAAGTTTTGAACTGCTGGTTCTTGGCCGCAATGGTCTTGATCCTGGCCAGGGCGTCGGCTTCCGACAGGCCCGGCAGAGAGCCCAGCACGCTGGTGCCCTTGATGCTCTCGGGGATGACGTTATCGGTCAGCGCGTCGATGCTGGCGTAGCCGAGCAGTTCGAGCATGGCCGCGGTATCGGCATCACGTGGGCCGATGTGGCGGGCGACAAATTCGTTCTGGGTGGTCAGCTTGGTCATCACAATCTCTCAGGCGTCAGCATTGGCGTTGAGCAGGCGCTCGTAGGCGGCCTGGTCGAGCAGGTCGGCTACCGCGCTGGCATTGGCTGGACGGAAACGGAAGAACCAACCCTTGCCCAGGGGATCTTCGTTGACCAGCTCAGGGCTGGATTCTAGCTCGCCATTGACCTCGACCACCTCACCGTCCAGCGGCATGGCGATATTGCTCGCAGCTTTTACCGATTCCAGCACCGCCACTTCGTCACCCTCGGCGTAGCTCTGGGCTTCCGGCAGCTGAACGAATACCACGTCACCCAGGGCTTCCTGGGCATAGGCGGTGATGCCCACGGTAACCAAGCCATCGGCATCCTGACGCAGCCATTCGTGCTCATCGGTAAAACGCAATTCGCTCATGTGTACTCCTCAAGGGTGGTGACTCGCCCTTTCTGCTGGGGGCGATGTGCTGGACGCGCGTGCCGGGCACGAGCGGAAGGTCGAAAGACCATAGCAAGGTAGGTGCCATTATGTTTTTTATCAATAAAAACAATTACTTAAGATATTTTAAGGGGTTCGGCTATATAGCGATTGTATTGATTTCGATACGGTCTAGGGTGGTTACCCCATAAAGCGCCCGGCAAAGGCACTGGCGTCGCGGGTTGAACGTTTTGTGTCGCTTTCATTACGGTGTATTTAAATCGATACACTCGCCCGTCAGAACCAGCGATTGGCCTCGGCGCTGGTGCTGCAGCGCGGTCTGTGCTGCCGCGGCCAGTAGCCGCCAATGCCTCCAGCGAGCCACTAGGCCCATTCACCCACCCTATAAAGCGCCATTGAAATGGTCCATGGACCGGCTGGAGAGCGTCTTTTTAGAGGTGCATTCACTCTTTCGGCTGACAGGGCAAATACCTCTTTCGGGCGCTTATCCCGCATCAGGCGGCTGAGTAGCGTGTGGCCTCTACATGAAAACCAGCTTTCCAGGAGAGCCGCATGACAACAAGAACAAGACATGCCTACTTCCAGCCCTGCGTACTGGCCGTGGCTGTCGCTTTGGGCGGCATTGCGCCGGCCCAGGCTGTGACTTTTAACTTCGGCGAGATCGAGGCGCAGTTCGACTCCCAGTTGTCGATAGGTGCCAGCTGGTCGACCCGCGGCGCGGAGCCAGCTTTTGTCGGGACTCGCAATGGCGGTGAGGCTTCCTCCCAGACCAACGACGATGGCCGACTGAACTTCAAGAAGGGCGAAACATTCTCGAAGATCTTCAAGGGTATTCATGACCTGGAATTGAAGTACGGCGACACCGGTGTATTCGTGCGCGGCAAGTATTGGTACGACTTCGAGACCAAGGATGAGCAGCGCTTGCTCTATGACATCGACGATCACAACCGCAAGGAAGCCGCGCAGGCCTCCGGTGCGCAGATTCTCGATGCCTTCGTCTACCACAACTACAGCCTGGGCGATCTGCCGGGCAGCGTGCGGGCGGGTAAGCAGGTGGTCAGCTGGGGCGAGAGCACCTTTATCGGCAACTCGATCAACTCGATCAACCCGATCGACGCCGCCGCCTTCCGCCGCCCTGGTGCGGAAATCAAGGAAGGTCTGATTCCGGTCAATATGCTCTATGTGTCGCAGAGCCTGACCGACAGCCTGTCCATGGAGGCCTTTTACCAGCTTGAGTGGGACCAGACCATTCTGGATAACTGCGGCACCTTCTTCTCCGGCAGTGATACCGCCGCCGATGGTTGCGAAGACCGTCTGGTGGTCGCCGGGGCCGATGTTGCCCCCGGCGAGTCGAATAACACCGGTGCCCCGGGCAATCCTGTGTATATCCCGCGTGCTGGCGACCGCGACGCTCGCGATGACGGTCAGTTCGGCGTAGCCCTGCGCTGGTTCGCCGAGTCGTTGAACGACACCGAGTTCGGCCTCTACGCCATGAACTACCACAGCCGCACGCCCAGCGGCAGCTTCATCATCACCTCTAACGGCACCCCCCAGGCTGCCCGTTATTTCCTTGAGTACCCGGAGGATATCCGCCTCTATGGTCTGAGCTTCCAGAGCAACGTCGGTGGTACCGCGCTATCCGGTGAGATCAGTTACCGGCCGAATATGCCGATCGGGATCAACTCCACCGACCTGACCTTCGCCTCTCTCGGCTCGGGCACCTCGCCGGTATTTACCAGCGGCCATGCCGCGCCGGTGCTCGGCGGCGATATTCAGGGTTATGTGCGCAAGCCCTTTACCCAGGCGCAGGTCAGCGCGGTGCAGTTCTTCGATCGGGTGTTGGGTGCCAGCCGCCTGACTCTGGTCGGTGAGGTCGGTTACAACCATATCAGCGGTATCAGCGATGACACCGGCGAACTGCGCTTCGGCCGCGATCCGGTGTTTGGTTTCGGTGAGATCAGCAACAACGCGGTGTGCCGTGCAGGCCTCAACGCTGCCAATCCGGACCTGTGTAATGACGAGGGCTTCTTTACCAGCAGTTCCTGGGGTTATCGCCTGCGCGCCAGCGCCGACTACAGCAACGTGATCGCCGGTATCAACCTGACCCCGAACCTGGCCTGGTCGCATGACGTCGATGGTTATGGGCCGAACTTCAACGAGGGCAGCAAGGCCATCAGCGTCGGTCTGAACGCCGACTACCAGAACACCTATACCGCCAGCCTGAGTTACACCGACTTCTTTGGTGGCGAGTACAACACCACCACTGACCGTGATTTCGTCGCCCTGAGTTTTGGCGTGAACTTCTGATCAACCCTGCGCAAAGGATCCGTAAAGAATGAAAAGCACAAGAATCCTGCAAACCGGTGCGCTGGCACTCAGCCTGTTGGCCTGCAGCGTGATGGCCGCGGTATCCCCCGAGGAGGCGGCGCAATTGGGCACCAGCCTTACTCCGCTGGGCGCGGAAAAGGCCGGTAACGCCGAGGGCAGCATCCCCGAGTGGACCGGCGGTCTGCCGGCCAATGCCGGTAGCGTCGACAGCAAGGGCTTCCTCGCCGACCCGTTCGCCAATGAACAGCCGCTGTTCACCATTACCGCAGCCAATGCCGCGCAGTACCAGGACAAGCTGTCCCCTGGCCAGATGGCGATGCTTAAGCGTTATCCCGACAGCTACAAGCTGCCGGTCTATCCAACCCACCGTACTGTTGCGGCACCCGATGCCATCTATGCCGCGGCCAAGCAGAGCGCGCTCAATACCAGCCCGGTGGATGGCGGCAACGGCCTGCAGAACTTCAGTGACAGCCGTTACTACGCCTTCCCGATTCCCAAGAGTGGTGTCGAGGTGGCTTGGAACCATATCACTCGCTACCGCGGTGGCAACGTGCGGCGCTGGATCACCCAGGCGACGCCGCAGACCAATGGTTCCTTCAGCCTGGTCAAGTTCGAGGACGAAATCGCTTTCCCTTCGGATATGCCCGACGTCGACCCGGCCAAGGCGGCCAACGTGCTGCTCTACTTCAAGCAGCGGGTAACCGCGCCGTCGCGTCTGGCCGGTAACGTGCTGCTGGTGCACGAGACCATCGACCAGGTTAAGGAGCCGCGCCTGGCGTGGATCTACAACGCCGGTCAGCGCCGCGTGCGCCGCGCTCCGCAGGTGGCCTATGACGGCCCGGGCACTGCCGCCGATGGTATGCGTACCGCCGACAACTTCGACCTGTTCTCCGGTGCGCCAGATCGTTACGACTGGAAACTGGTAGGCAAGAAGGAGATGTA
>JBIHZW010000233.1:0-5910 GCA_044240245.1 Pseudomonas sp.
GACGCTACACACCTTGACCAGGATCAGCACACCGCGCTCGAACAGCAGCTTGGCATCCACACTCGGCAGCCCGGCATACCAGCGAAACAGCGGCTGACGGAACACGTACACCAGAATCCCGCCGAACAGGGCGATAAAGCTCATCAGCAGCGGCAGGTTGAAACCGTGCCAGATCGCCAGACTGTAACTCGGCACCTCGCCGCCCAGGGTTGCCGCAGCGGCAGCAGCCAGCAGTGGCGCTACGGTGTAGGCCGGAACAATCCCCACCAGCAGGCAGAGGAACACCAGAATCTCCACCGGCACCTTCATATAGCGTGGCGGCTCATGTGGCGGGAAATGCGGCAGGTCGATTGGCTCACCGTTGAAGAACACGTCGTGGATAAAGCGCAGCGAATAGGCCACCGAGAACACCCCGGCCAGGGTTGCCGCCGCCGGGATCACCCAGTTGAAGCTGCCCAGCAGGTGCTGGTTAAGCGTCTCGGTAAAGAACATTTCCTTACTCAGGAAGCCGTTGAGCAGCGGCACCCCGGCCATCGCCGAGGCCGCCACCATGGCCAGCACCGCCGTATGCGGCATGTACTTCCACATACCGTTGATGCGCCGCATATCGCGGCTGCCGGTTTCGTGATCGATGATCCCCGCCGCCATAAACAGCGAAGCCTTGAAGGTGGCGTGGTTGATGATATGGAACACCGCCGCCACGGCCGCCAGACGGGTATCCAGACCGAACAGCAAGGTGATTAGACCCAGGTGGCTGATGGTCGAATAGGCCAGCAGGCCCTTAAGATCATGCTGAAACAGCGCCATCCCGGCACCGACCAGCAAGGTCACCAGGCCGGTGATGCTGACCAGGTAGAACCACCACTCCGAACCCGCCAGCGCCGGATACAGACGCGCCAGCAGAAACACCCCGGCCTTGACCATGGTCGCCGAGTGCAGATAGGCCGACACCGGCGTCGGCGCGGCCATGGCGTGAGGCAGCCAGAAATGGAACGGGAACTGCGCCGACTTGGTGAACACCCCCAGCAGCACCAAAATCAGCGCCAGCGGGTACAGCTCATGGGCGCGAATCGCGTAACCGGCAGCCAGCACCTGGGACAACTCGAAACTGCCGGCGATATGGCCGATCAACAGAATCCCGGCAAACAACGCCAGGCCGCCGCCGCCGGTCACGGCCAGGGCCATACGCGCGCCTTTGCGTGCATCCGTACGGGCGCCCCAGAAGCCGATCAGCAGGAACGACGACAGACTGGTCAGCTCCCAGAACATCAGCATCAGCAACAGGTTTTCCGAAAGCACCACGCCGAGCATGGCGCCCATGAACAGCAAGAGGAAGGCGAAGAAGCGCCCCATCGGCTCCTTCTTCGACAGGTAATAGCGTGCGTAGAGAATGACCAGCAGGCCGATGCCGAGAATCAGCAGAGCAAACAGAAAACCCAGACCATCGAGACGCAGGCTGAGATTCAGGCCCAGGGCCGGCAGCCACTCCAGCTTGACCTTGAGCAGCTCACCGGCGAACACCGCAGACTGTTGCGAGAGCAGCAGCACCAGTGCCGTCAGCGGCGCTACCCCTGCCGCCGCGGCGCAGGCGGAGCGGCCCAGACGCTCGGCCAGCAGCGGCAGAAAGATGCCGAGAAATGGCAAGGCGATGATCAGCGCAAGCGTCATAGAAAAACCCCTTAATACGAACCCGGCACGTACCCGTCCCCGGCTGACTCCCTAACCTGCTCACTGGCGGTCAAGCACAGGCTTTTGCCTGCGCTGCAACCCGCGCAAAAGTATTGCACCGCGCGGCGACTAAAGCCCGTCGGCGCAAAAGCGTGCGCGATTATCCATAACTATCGGCAAACCGTCATGGATAGAATTATTACTAAACACTGTGTTTTCCGCGAGCTTGCCTGAAAAACCCGCCAAACACCGATAAACATCTGGTTTATCTAGAAAAAAGACATAAAAAAACCGGATCAGTCAGGGCTGATCCGGTTTCTTGGTCACTCAGTGAGTAACGCGGCTGGTGCCATTCACAGTCATGATGCGCACGCGCTCGCCGACCCGGAAAATCTGATTTTCTTCGACAGCCTGGACGTAGGCACGCATGCTGCCGTCATCTTCCAGCACAGTGATTTCCACGCCTTGGGTACGAGTCAGACCTTCCTCGGTCATCGCCCCCAGCAGGCCGCCAGCCACTGCGCCGATCACTGCGGCTACCGCGCTGCCACGGCCGCCACCGACGCTGCTACCCGCCACGCCGCCGATTACCGCACCAGCACCGGCGCCGATCGGGGTTTTCGTGCCTTCGATCTTCACTGGGCGCAACGCTTCGATGGTGCCCATGCGCACGGTCTGCACGGTGCGTGCTTCATCGCGCGAGTAGGTGTCGCCCGTCAGGCTGGAGGCGCAACCGCCCAACAGGGCCAGCGCGGCAAACGAGGCAGCCAACAGAAAGGGTTTACGCATGATTGTTTCTCCAGTTATGCAGATGCTCATTAAAACGCCTGCGCAGCGCCGCTGTCACCCGCCAATATGCGGCAAAACTTTACCCGAGCTGCAGCGCAGGGCCCCGGCGCGACACTTCGCCGCGTGCAAGCGCAGCATCCAATCAGCCTAAGCTAAGACTTGGCTTGGGGGATTTATGGATTACTTTATCGTCGCCATCACCAGTGTTGCCGGGCTGTACTTCCACTGGTGGCTGTATGTGCGGATTAAACGCTGGATGGACCGAGATCTCGCGCTGTCACTGGCCGGCGAATCAGCGGCCAAGCGCAGCTATATGCTCGCCCGTCTAGCAGAGGCGCAGGCTGCCGGCATCAAGCGCAGCGACCTGCCCGCCTGGCTGGAGCAAGCCGCCGCGCACTACTCCGGCGACTGAAGCGCGCTCAGGGCGCCAGGCGCTCGCGCAGCCAGGCGGCGTCCTGCAAGCGGAAATTGAGGCGGTCATGCAGGCGGCTGGAACGACCCTGCCAGAACTCGACGCGCTCTGGCAGCAAACGATAGCCACCCCAGTGCGGCGGGCAATGCGGCGCGCGATCGAGAAAACGCTGTTCGGTCTCGGCCAGCAGGCCTTCCAGCTCGGCGCGATCGGCAATCACCTGGCTCTGCGGAGAGGCCCAGGCGCCCAGGCGGCTGCCCAGCGGACGCACCTGGAAGTAGGCATCACACTCTTCGGCACTAACCCGCTCGACACGCCCCTCGATACGCACCTGCCGCTCCAGGCTAGGCCAGAAAAAGGTCATGGCGGCAAAAGGATTGGCGGCCAGGTGCTGGCCTTTGGCGCTGTCGTAGTTGCTGAAGAAGGTAAAGCCGCGCGCATCCAGACCTTTCAGCAGCAGCACCCGGCAGTGCGGGCGCCCTTCGGCATCGACGGTCGCCAGGGTCATGGCATTGGGCTCGACCGGCAGTTGCTCGGTCTTCACCGCATCGGCAAACCATTGCTCGAACAGCGCAAACGGCTCAAGCGGCGCTTGCGCCTCGCTCAAGCCATCGCGGGTGTAGTCACGGCGCATATCAGCCAGGGTTTGAGTCATCGGCAAATCCTCTCGAACAAGTATTGCCTAGCTTACCCGCGAGCGCTCTATCTGGCTTGATCTGCGGCAACACGCCGCTGCCTAGCGGCTATTGGCGTAGTGCTTTACTGACTGCTGGCAGGCTTATCAGCCTTGGCTACGGTTTTCGCGCTCTTGTCAGCGGCAGGCTTGGCAGCGGCTACTGCATTGGCAGGCGCAGGTGCTGGCTGGCTGTACTTGGAGATCAGCGCGTTAAGGGTGGCTTTCGAGGTCAGGAGGATTTCCACTCGACGGTTCAGCGCACGGCCTTGCTGGCTGTCGTTGGCGGCGCGTGGCATATCCGAACCCAGGCCTTTAACCATCAGACGGTTCTGCTTGAGACCGCTGAGGCGGAAAATCGAGGTGAACGCGCGGGCGCGCTGGTGGCTCAACTCACGGTTAGCACTTACTTCACCGCTGCTGTCGGCGTGGCCGAGAATCAGCACACCGATGGTCTCATCGCTTTCCAGCAGCTTGGCCATGCGGCTCAGCGGCCCCAGAGTGGTCGGAAGCATCATGTGTGGACGGTCCGGGTTGAACGAACCCTGCACCGGAGCTGTGACGACTAGCAGGTTTTCACGACGCTCGAACTCGAAATGGGTGCCCTTGATCGCTTCCCGCACCTTCGGCTCGTACACATCCAACCACGCCTGGGTCACTGCCGGTGGCGGCATTGGCACCACTTTCGGCGCAGGCTTTGCGGATTTGTCGAAAAGACTGCAACCGCTGATCAGTACACACAGAGCGATGGCGAGAGTTTTATTGGCGAGCATCGGGTATCCACACGTGATGAGCAAAAAAGAAGCCGGTCAGTGGCCCGCTCAGACGGCCGGCCATGCCATGTTGCGCAGCAGTTTAGCCGAGCTGGCTATAAACAATCAGCCAATAGACGCGCAAGTTTCTGCGCACGAGGGTCCATCAAGACGAACGGTCCTAGGTTGTTGGTGACAAAACCGAAGGCCACATCCCGCTCCGGGTCGGCAAAGCCAATAGAACCGCCGGCTCCAGGGTGGCCAAAGGCACGCGGGCCCATGCCGTAGGTGGCATTAGGGACCTCGGGCTGATCGAGCATGCAACCCAGACCGAAGCGGGTGCGGGTCAGCAGGGTCTTGTCTTCACCTACTACGTGTTCACGGGTCAGCTCGGCCAGCAACTCGCTTTCCAGCAACTGACCATCCAGCAGGCCGCTGTAGAAGCCGGCCAGACTACGGGCATTGCCGTGACCGTTCGCCGCCGGCTGTTGCATACGCCGCCACTCGGGCTTGTTGGTACTGGTCATGATCGACGGCGGATTGGTGAAGGCCCGTGTGCTCATGGCAGCTGGTTCACTCATCATGGTTTTGAGCAGACGCTGGGCTGCGGCATCGCCGAAGTTACCCTTGCCGCGGGAGATGATCGATACGCGGTCGAACTCTTCATCCGCCAGGCCGACATGGAAATCCAGACCCAGCGGTTTGGCCGTGCGCGCGACGATGGATTCGCCCGGCCCGCGCCCCTCGACTCGGCGCAACACCTCGCCGACCAGCCAGCCATAGGTGATCGGCGCATAACCATGGCCCTCACCCAAAGGCCACCACGGCTGTTCGGCGGCCAGTGCGGTGGTCATGGCCTGCCAGTCATAAAGCGCTTCGGCCGGTAGCATCTGGCGCAAGGCTGGCAGCCCGGCCTGATGGCTGAGCAAGTGACGCAGGGTGATCTTGTCCTTGCCGGCTGCAGCGAACTCGGGCCAGTAGCGCGCGACCGGCGCATCCAGTTCGAGCTTGCCCTCGCCCACCAGCTGCAGCGCGGTCACTGCAGTAAACGTCTTGGTGCAGGAAAACAGGTTAAGGATGGTGTCGCTGTGCCAGGCCTGCTGGCCATCTTTGTCGGCAACCCCGGCCCACAGATCCACCACGGTTTCGCCGCCAATTTGCACGCAGAGCGCCATGCCGCGCTCCTGCGGCTCATCGAACAACGCCGCAAAGGCATCTCTCAGCGCCTCGAACTTGAGGTCGAAATAACCCTGTATCTGCACCACCCTGCCCCTTCTCTTACTCGGCCAAATGCTTGGCGGATTGTTTCAGCTGTAACGCCCGCGGTGAACCCTGCACAAGTCTGGCAACAGCACTAACAGCTCACTCAATAGCTCTTTACGGCGCTGCAGGAACTGGCGCTGGTACGGGTTTGAGCAGGGTTTTCGGCACATCGAGGTTGGCTTTGCGCACGGCTTTGACAAAACCATCCCAAGGCCGGTCGGTGATCCCAACCAGGCCCAGGTGGCCATTCTCGCCGTCCAGCAGACGCCCGGTCACCGGCTGATCGAGGTACTGGAACCAGTGCAAGCCGACGATCTGCGGCTCTTCCAGGGCCTTGCTCAGGAAATGTGCAT
>JBIHZW010000046.1:0-18669 GCA_044240245.1 Pseudomonas sp.
GGAACCCGCAGTATATTGCCATCGACTGCGGCATCATCGGCAGCCTCACCGCTGAAGATCAGGACTACCTGGCGCGCAACCTGATTGCCTTCTTCAAGCGCGATTACCGTCGCGTGGCGCAGCTGCATATCGACTCGGGCTGGGTGCCGGCGGAAACCAAGATCAATGATTTCGAGGCAGCAATCCGCACCGTGTGCGAGCCGATCTTCGAAAAACCACTGAAAGACATATCCTTCGGTCAGGTGCTACTGCGCCTGTTCCAGACCGCCCGGCGCTTCAATATGGAAGTGCAGCCGCAGCTGGTGCTGCTGCAGAAAACCCTGCTCAACATCGAAGGCCTGGGCCGCCAACTCTATCCCGACCTGGACCTGTGGAGCACCGCCCAGCCGTTTCTCGAGCGCTGGATGCGTGAGCGCATCAGCCCGCTGCAGCTGCTGCGCAACCTGCAACTGCAGGCCGAGCAGGTGCCGCACCTGTCGCAGATCGCCCGTGAAACCCTGGAACGCCTCAATCAGCAACCGACCAGCCGCCAGGAACAGCCTGCCCCAAGCCGCCAATGGCCAGCCCGTCTGCTCGGCGCCGCGCTGATCGGTGGCGCCGCTACTCAGGGTCTGGTGCTGAGCCTGATCGCCTGGCCGAGCTGGCTGATGCTCGCCGGCGGCATCTATCTGGTGCTGCGCCGATAGCCACACCGGGTGCGCGCTGGCACACTAGCTTTCTGAATCAAGCAGCCCGAGATGGGCGGATAGGGCAATGACTGACTGGCTCGACGAAATCAACTGGAACAGCGACGGCCTGGTGCCGGCAATCGCCCAGGACCACAAGACCGGCCGCGTGCTGATGATGGCCTGGATGAACCGTGAAGCCCTGACCCTGACTGCCACCGAGCAGCGCGCCATCTACTGGTCACGCTCGCGTGGCAAGCTGTGGCGCAAGGGCGAGGAATCCGGCCATGTGCAGAAATTGCACGAGCTGCGCCTGGATTGCGACGCCGATGTAATCATCCTGATGGTCGAGCAACTGGGCGGCATTGCCTGCCACACCGGCCGCGAAAGCTGCTTCTACCGGGTATACGACAACGCCGAGTGGAAGACCGTCGACGCAGTGCTCAAAGACCCGCACGCCATCTATGCCGCAGGACACAAACATGAGTGACACGGGCATGACTGATACCCTGAGCCGCCTGGCCGAAGTGCTGGAGTCGCGCAAAGGCGCGGCCGCTGATAGCTCTTATGTCGCCAGCCTGTACCACAAGGGCCTGAACAAGATTCTGGAAAAGGTCGGGGAAGAATCGGTGGAAACCATTCTCGCCGCCAAGGATGCTGCGGTCAGTGGTGACTGCAGCGATGTGATTTATGAAACTGCCGACCTGTGGTTCCACAGCCTGGTCATGCTCGCCGCCCTCGGCCAGCATCCCCAGGCGGTACTGGACGAACTGGATCGGCGTTTCGGCTTGTCCGGGCACGCGGAAAAAGCCGCGCGCCCGCAAAACTGATCAACCTCTTACTACGGAGTACGCGTTATGGGATTCGGTGGCATTAGCATCTGGCAACTCCTGATCATCCTGCTGATCGTGGTCATGCTGTTCGGCACCAAACGCCTCAAAGGCCTGGGTTCGGACCTGGGTGACGCGATCAAGGGCTTCCGTAAGTCGATGGACAACAGCGACGCCGAAAAGCCTGCCCCCGCCGTGGAAGAGCCCAAGGGCCAGACCATCGACGCCCAGGCGCGCAAGGTCGAAGAACCGGCGAAAAAAGACTAAGCCATGTTCGATATCGGCTTTACCGAGCTGCTGCTGGTCGGCATCGTCGCCCTGGTGGTGCTGGGGCCTGATCGCCTGCCCGGCGCGGTGCGCACGGCCGGTTTGTGGATCGGGCGGATCAAGCGCAGCTTCAGTGCGATCAAGGCTGAGGTCGAGCGCGAGATCGGCGCGGATGAAATCCGTCGCCAGCTGCATAACGAGCAGATCCTCGAGCTGGAGCGGGAAATGAACGCGATGAAGCAAAGCCTCAGCGCGCCGCTTAGCAGCATCACCGATCCGAGCCCAGCCGCGGCACCCGCCGCAGAGACGGCAGCCACTACCGATAGCACCAGCCAGGATAAAAGCCCGCAGCCATGAGCCAACGACCGGACAGCGATCAGGAAATGCCCCTGGTCTCCCACCTGACCGAACTGCGCACGCGCCTGCTGCGTATTGTGGCGGCGGTATTCGCGCTGTTTGCCGGGCTGTTCTATTTCTCCCAGGACATCTACGCGCTGGTCGCCGCGCCGCTGCGCGCCTACCTGCCGGAAGGCGCGACGATGATCGCCACGGGAGTGGCCTCGCCGTTCCTGACGCCGTTCAAGTTGACGCTGATGGTCGCGCTGTTTCTGGCGATCCCGATCATCCTGCATCAGATCTGGGGCTTTATCGCGCCAGGGCTGTACAAGCATGAGAAGCGCATCGCCATACCGCTGTTGATCTCCAGCATCCTGCTGTTCTACGCCGGCATGGCCTTCGCCTACTTCGTGGTGTTCCCGATAATGTTCGGCTTCTTCGCCAGCGTGACCCCGGAAGGCGTGGCAATGATGACCGATATCGGTCAGTACCTGGATTTCGTCCTGACCCTGTTCTTCGCCTTCGGCGTCGCGTTCGAAATCCCCATCGCCACCTTTCTGCTGATCTGGGTCGGGGTTGTCGATGTCGCCACCCTGCGTCAGAGCCGCCCCTATGTGATAGTCGGCTGCTTTGTGGTCGGTATGGTGCTGACCCCGCCCGATGTGTTCTCGCAGACCCTGCTGGCCGTGCCCATGTGGCTGCTGTTCGAAGCCGGCCTGCTCTGCGGCAGCCTGGTCAAGCGCCGCGCCGAACAGGAAGCGGCAGCTGAAGAAGCCGAAAGCGATAGCCCCTCCAACGACCAACCGCCCGCCGCGCAACCGTGAACCTGCTGCTACTGGAAGACGGCGACTTTATCGCCGCCGACCGCGTGCTGCTCAGCGGCCGCCGCCTCAAGCATCTGCATGAAGTGCACCGCGCCGAAGCCGGCGACAGCCTGCGCGTCGGCCGTCTGAACGGCTTGATGGGCAGCGGCCAGCTACTGCGTCTGGACGCCGAGCAGGCCGAACTGGCCGTGCAGCTCGACCAGCCACAGCCGGAAAAACTGCCACTGACCCTGCTGCTCGCCCTGCCTCGGCCAAAGATGCTGCGGCGCGTGCTGCAAACTGTCAGCAGCATGGGCGTGCCTCGGCTGATTCTGCTGAACAGCTACCGGGTGGAAAAAAGCTTCTGGCAGACGCCTTTTCTCGAACCCGCAGCGATTCGCGAACAGCTGATCCTCGGTCTGGAACAGGCCCGCGATACCGTGCTGCCGGAAGTGATTATCGAGAAGCGCTTCAAGCCCTTTGTCGAAGATCAGCTGCCTGGCATCACAGCCGGCACATTGGGCTTGGTCGGCCATCCCGGCGACTTCCCAGCCTGCCCACGGGCAGTCGAACAGGCCGTGACGCTCGCCATCGGCCCGGAAGGTGGCTGGATTCCCTACGAAGTGGAAAAACTGCAGGAAGCCGGCCTGCAACCGGTACAACTAGGCGCACGGATTCTACGGGTGGAAACCGCGGTTACCGCCTTGCTCGCGCGACTGTTCTAGCCCTGTTCCTGCTGTTGGTGCCAATGCGCCGGCAGTAGCTGCCCCTTGAGCGCAGGCGCTTCCTCCAGCTGAACATCCCTCGGCACCAGCGGCTCACCACAATCCGAACACACCAGCACGCCATGCATCGGCTGGCCGCAACTGCGGTGGATATGCCGAATCGGCGCCCCCTCCGCGCCACTCATATGGCGGTCGCCCCAATGCACCAGCGCCATGATGGCCGGGTACAGATCGCGGCCCTTGGCGCTCAGGCAGTATTCCTCACGCAACGGCCGCTGCTGATAGGCCACCTTGTCCAGCACCCCAGCTTCCACCAGCTTTTTCAGCCGCTCGGCCAGCACGTGACGGGTAATCCCCAGGCGTTTCTCGAATTCATCGAAACGACGAATACCGAGAAAGCTCTCGCGCAGCACCAGCAGCGTCCAGCGGTCACCCACCACCGACAGGGTGCGGGCCAGAGAGCAGGGTTGCTGCTCAAGTTCTTCCCAACGCATAAGCCAGTCTCCAACAGCGATGGCTCACCATAGCTTGACAGGTTCCAAAATGGAACCGACTATCAAGCCAGGTTCCAAAATAGAACTTACGGAGAACTGCAATGACCGAACGCAAAGCAATTCTGGTGGTGGGTGCCGGTGATGCCACCGGCGGCGCCATCGCCAAACGCTTCGCCCGCGAGGGCTATGTCGCCTGCGTGGCGCGGCGCAATGCCGAGAAACTCGGCCCGTTGGTAGCGGATATTGAAGCGGCCGGTGGCAGCGCACGGGCCTTTGGCTGCGATGCGCGAGTCGAGGAACAGGTCATCGAGTTGTTCATCACCATCGAACGCGAGGTCGGCCCGCTGCATGCGGTGGTGTTCAACATCGGCGCCAACGTGCAGTTCTCCATCACCGAGACCACCGAGCGGGTCTACCGCAAGGTTTGGGAAATGGCCGCCCTGGCCGGTTTTCTCACCGGCCGTGAAGCCGCCAAGGTCATGCTGCCACGCGGCCAGGGCACGATCATCTTTACCGGCGCCACAGCTTCCTTGCGCGGCCGGGCGAATTTCTCTGCCTTCGCCAGCGCCAAGTTCGCCCTGCGTGCGTTGGCCCAAAGCATGGCCCGCGAACTCGGCCCCACAGGCATCCATGTGGCTCACCCGATTATCGACGGGGCTATCGATACTGCCTTTATCCGCGACACCTTTCCGCAGCTGTACCAGCTCAAGGATCAGGACGGCATTCTCAATCCCGAACACATTGCCGACACCTACTGGCAGATCCACTGCCAGCCGCGCGATTGCTGGGTGCATGAACTGGATCTGCGGCCCTGGTCTGAGACGTTCTAGCAGCTGCGCGCTCGCCCAATAACAAGACCTCCCGAAGGAGCATGCAATGAGCAAAACCCTAGAGTTCTTTTTCGATTTCGGCAGCCCAGCCAGCTACCTGGCCTGGACCCAGCTACCGCGAATTGCCCAAGAGGCCGGTGCGCAGATCGTCTGGCGACCGATGCTGCTCGGCGGCGTATTCAAGGCCACCGGTAACCAATCGCCGGTCATGATCCCGAGCAAGGGCGCCTGGATGCTCAAGGACCTGGCGCGCTTTGCCAGCCGTTATGGCGTGCCGATGAACTTCAATACGCACTTCCCGATCAACACCCTCACCCTGATGCGCGGCGCGGCCGGTTACCAGAACGACGAACGCTTCGAGCGCTATGTGCAGGCGATATTCGAAGCACTGTGGACGCAGCAGAAAAACCTCAGCAAACCCGAAGTAGTCGCCGAGGTGCTTAGCGCCGCTGGCTTCGACCCGGCCGAGTTCGAGCAGTTAGTCAGCGATGAAACGGTCAAGGAGCGACTGAAAAATACCACCGAGGAAGCGATCAAACGCGGGGTATTTGGCGCACCGACCTTTTTTATCGGCAGCGAGATGCACTTCGGTCAGGACCGCTTGGACTTCGTCGCCGAAGCCCTGGCGCGCTAGCTTTCCAGCAGAAAGGTCACCGGCCCATCATTAACCAGATGCACCTGCATATCGGCGCCGAACTGGCCGGTGGCGACCTGCGGGTGTTTGGCTCGGGCCTGGGCTACCAGCAGGTCGAACAGCTCAGCCCCCAGCGCCGGCGGCGCAGCGCTGGAAAAGCTTGGACGCAGACCGCTCTTGGTGTCGGCGGCCAGGGTGAATTGCGACACCAGCAGCAGTCCGCCGCCAATATCACTGAGCGACAGGTTCATCTTGCCGGCGGCATCGCTGAACACACGGTAGTTGAGCAGCTTGTGCAGGATTTTCTCGACGCTGGCCGGGGTGTCCTGTGGTTCGACGCCGACCAGCGCCAGCAGGCCCTGATCAATCGCACCAACCACCTCACCCGCGACCTCGACTCGGGCGCCACGCACCCGCTGAATCAGTGCCTTCATGCTTCGTCCGGGGCCAGGTTGAGCAGACGCCGCGCCAGCTCATCCGCCGCACGCACCAGGGCGTCGGTGATCCCGGTTTCGGCCGCCGAATGGCCGGCATCACGGATGATCTGCAGCTCACTGTTCGGCCAGGCCTGGTGCAGCGCCCAGGCGTTGTCCAGCGGGCAGATCACGTCATAGCGGCCATGCACGATCACCCCCGGTAGATGGGCGATCTTCGGCATATCGCGCAGCAGCTGATCGGTTTCGAGAAAGGCGTTGTTAACGAAGTAATGGCATTCGATACGCGCAATCGACAGCGCTCGGTGTGCCTCGCTGAATCGGTCGACCACCTGCGGATTGGGACGCAGGGTGGCGGTGCGCCCTTCCCAGGTCGACCAGGCTTTGGCCGCATGCATCTGGGCGATCTGATCGAGACCGGTCAGGCGCTTGTAAAAGGCCTGCATCAGGTTGCCGCGCTCATCCGCCGGGATCGGCGCCAGGTAGTCTTCCCAGTAATCGGGAAATAGACGGCTCGCGCCTTCCTGATAGAACCAGTCAAACTCCTGCGGCCGGCAGAGGAAGATGCCGCGCAGAATCAGCCCATGCACGCGCTGCGGATGGGCCTGGGCATAAGCCAGCGCCAGGGTCGAACCCCAGGAGCCACCGAACAGCACCCATTTGTCGATACCGAGGTGCTCGCGGATCTGCTCCATGTCGGCGATCAGCGCCTGGGTGGTGTTGTTCTCCAGGCTGGCGTGGGGGGTGGAACGGCCGCAGCCACGCTGATCGAAAGTGACGATGCGATAGAGGTTGGGATCGAAATAGCGCCGGCTGGCAGCATCACAACCGGCACCCGGGCCGCCATGGATAAACACCACGGGCAGACCATCCGGCGAACCGCTTTCGTCCACATACAGCACATGCGGCGCCTGCACCGCCAGCTCATGACGGGCGTAGGGTTTAATCTCCGGATACAAGGTCTGCATGGCATGCTCCTGACTTGACCTGAATAATGCGTGGCGTAGCGTTAAGGCCTCGCGCATGACAAACGCGGGCGCGACCACTCACAGCTCTGCCGGGCATCATAACCATGAAAAAGGAGTTCAGCATGCCAACAAGGATATTTGCCTTAGCTTTCGTAATGTTTTGCACCCTGCTCGCCGGTTGCGGCGCCAAGGATGACCCGCAAGCAGCACTGGAAGCAGCCGTGCAACAGCTGCAGGACAACCTGGAAGCGAAGAAGAACAGCGCGGTACTCGACCAGTTGCACCCACAGTTCTCAGCCCAGGGCGAGTTCGACCGCGAGTGGGCGCAGCGCACCATGTTGCTGCTGTTTATGCGCCACAAGAACATCAAGGTGCTGGCCCTGAGCAAGAACAGCTACCTCGACACGACCTACCGCGAAAAAGGCCACACCGAGGCCCAGGTCGGCCTGGCCGGTGCCGAAGGCCTGATCCCCGACAGTGCCCGTCACTACAGCGTGAAGATGGAGTGGTGGCTTGAAGGCGATGAGTGGAAGCTGGCGCGGCTGAACTGGGAATAGGCGATTAAAAGAGCCAGGGGATAAACATCTTGCTGCGCTGCATATAGTCGCGATACGCCTCACCGAATTGCTGCAAACACTCAGCCTCGTCGCGCTTGGCAGTCAGCCACAACGCCAGACTGGCCAGGAGTGCCAGAACCAAACTCAAGCCATTGGGCTGCTTACAAGCCACGCCCCAGGCCAGCAATAGCAGCGAGGCGTACAGCGGGTGGCGGATCAGGCGGAAGATGCCGCTGGTCACCAGTTGCGAAGTGCGCTCGAAGGCGAACAGTTCGGCATCCGTACGCTGCCCATCAGGGCGACCCATACGCCGTAGCTGATAGAGGCCGGCAAACAGCAACAGCAAGGATGCGAACAACAGCAGCCAGGACAGGCGCTGGTGCAGGGCATAACGGTCGACAAACCAGACCGGTCCGTTGAGCACCAGCAAGGCCAGAATCGCCTCCCAGGCGAAGAATCGGTAGAAGCCATGGGACTGCGGACGGCGCACTGCCCGCCAGGACAGCGCCAACAGCACCAACGTGCCCAGCACAAAAGCCACGCCTTGCAACCATGCCATAAAGCCTTCTCCAACTCCGCCCGATAGTCCGTCAAAGCCAGGCACTGCGTGACTTGCAGCCCCTCTGTTACACTGCCGGCCTCTTTGCCTCGGCCGCCCGCAATGGATCGCACCCAACTGCACAGCCTGCTGCCCCACCAAGGCCCAGCCCTCTGGCTGGATGGCCTGTTGGCGCATGACAGCCTGAGCATTCAGGGCCTGAGTGCCTGGCGCTTTCTCGAGACCTTTGGCACCGACGCCTCGCCCTGCCTGCTGTTCGAGGCCGCGGCCCAGTTGTGCGCCGCGCATGGTGCCTTATACGGCGACAGCAATGCCATTGAAATGGCCCTGGTCGGCAAGCTCTCGCAGTTGCAGCTACACCATGAGCCGACACAGCGCAGTGGCGCGCTGCAGGTCAGCGCCCAGCAAGAGGCGCTAAGCCCGGCCGGCGCACTGTATGCCTTTAGTATCCACAGCGAGCAACGCCTGCTGCTCGACGGCAAACTGCTGCTGGTGTTGATCCATGCTTGAGCTGCGCAATGTCGGCCACAGCTACCCCGGCACCAGCCGCGCCGCGCTGCAGGGCATTGATCTGCAGTTGCAAGCCGGCGAATGCCTCGGCCTGCTTGGCAGCAATGGCGCGGGCAAAACCACCTTGCTGTCGCTGCTGAGCGGCGTGCTGGCCTTGCAACAGGGCGAGCTGCGCTGGGAAGGTCAGCCCAGGCTCGGCCTGGTGCCGCAGCAACTGGCCTTCTATGCCGGGCTCAAGGTGGGCGAAAACCTTGAACTGTTTGCCGACCTGTATCGCCTACGCGGCGCTGAACGCCGGCAGCGCCTGCAGCAGTGCATCGATATCTGCGCGCTGAAAGACAAGCTCACGCGCCGTAGCGAACAACTCTCCGGCGGAGAACAACGGCGTTTGAGTTTTGCCATCGGTCTGCTGCAACCGGCCGAGCTTTATCTGTTCGATGAAGCCACCGTGGGCGTCGATGCCGCCAGCCGCCAGCACCTGCTGGCCGCCGTCGAGCAACTTACTGCCGATGGCAAGTCGGTGATCTACACCAGCCATTACCTGGAAGAAGTCGAGCGGGTAGCCCAGCGCATTCTGCTGCTGCATGAGGGCCAGGTGCGCCTGGACCTGGACAAGCGCCAACTGCTCGGTGACGACCATGGCCTGCTGCTGGAATGGCCTGACGCTCCACCAGCGGGTCTTAACCAGCTGCTCGCGAGCCTGCAACTGACGGCCGAAGTGCTGCCCAAGGGCCTGCGCATCGCATCCCTGAATGGCCAGCAGTTGCTGGAAATCACCGAATTTGTTGCCGCGCAGGATGGCCTGCCCAATCTACTGCGCTTTGGCCGCCCTTCGCTCGAGCAGCTCTATCTGCGCCTTAACGGAGGCCGGCTATGAGGCTCTGGGCGCTGGTGCGCAAAGAAGTGTTGTTGCTGCTGCGCGACCCTCATGCGCTGGCCGTGCTGTTTATTATGCCGACGCTGTTTCTGCTGCTGATGGCCGGGGCCATGTCCAGCTATATGCAGGACAAACCACCGGCGCTGCGCCTGATTATCGAAGCGCCGCAGGACGACGCTAGCCAGTTCTTCCGCGAGGCTCTGCAGGCGCAACTGGCGGACAGCACGCTGCTCACAAACAGCTACGAACGCCTGGCCCGGGTGCGCCTGCCCGCAGACTTCGCCGATAAGCTGCTGGACAGCCCGCACCAGGGCCCCAGCCTGAGTTTCCCGGCGCAATTCGACAAACTCTCGCGCCAGCGCCTGCATAGCGCGGTGAGCATTGCCCTGGCGCAAACCCGGCTGCTGGCTTATCTGGAAGACAGCGGCGTAGTTGATGCCGAACTAAGCCGCGCCGAGCGATTGGAGCTGGTACAGCAGCGCACCCAGAGCCAGATTGATGAGCAGGAACAACTGGCCAGCGGCGACCTTAGCGGTCGCGCCAACGCCACCCAGCTGAGCGTGCCGGCCTGGCTGATCTTCGGCATGTTCTTCGTGGTGCTGCCCATGGCCGGCGGCTTCCAGCGCGAACAGCAGAGCGGCACCCTGCTGCGCCTGCGCTGCCTGGGCCTGAACCTCGGCACCCTGGTGCTAAGCAAGCTACTGCCGTACCTGGCGATCAACCTGCTGCAGTTCGTTCTGTTGCTGGGCATTGGCGTCTACGGCCTGCCGCTGCTCGGCCTGCCGGCACTGAGCCTGCCCGGCAGCGCCGTCGCCTACCCGCTATTGGCCATCAGCATCGCCCTGGCCACCTGCAGCCTGGGCTTGCTGCTCGCCGCATTGGCGCGCAGCAGCGAGCAGGCGCTGCTGCTGGGCGGCGGCATCAATATTCTACTTGCCGCCATTGGCGGAATCATGGTGCCAAAAAGCGTAATGCCGACGGCCATGGCCCAGCTGGCAGAAATCTCCCCGATGAGCTGGGCGCTGGACGCCTTTCTCACCCTGCTGGTGGGCCACGGCTCACTGGCCGACATCGCCCCCTACTGCGCGCGCCTGCTGCTGTTTGCAGCCGTGTGCGGCATGGCCGGGCTGCTTCTGTTCACCCGACGAGTACAGCGCACGCAATGGACCACTCACTACTAGAACAACAACTCAAACAACTGCTGATCCGCGAGTGCGACAAGGAAGACGATATCGACTGGCAGAGCATCAGCAACGACGAGCCGCTGTTCGGCGCGAAAAGCCGTATCGCCATGGATAGCCTGGATGCCCTGCAAGTCTCTCTTGCCCTGCAACAGAACTACGGCGTACGCATCGAAGGCGCCAAGGACGGCCGCCGTATCCTCGGCAGCATCGCCAGCATCGCCGCCTATATCAGGGAGCAGCAGTGACCCCGATCTACCTGCAACGCGCCGCCCTGCAATGCGCCCTGGGTGATGACCTGCCCAGCGCCGCCCGCGCCTTACAGGCAGGCCAGCCGCCTCAGGGCGAAGCCTTTGTGCTGCATGAAGTGTATGAATCGCGCACTTATCTGTACGCCGCTAAAACCGGTGAAAGCCTGAGCCAGCGCCTGGATCGCCTGCTGGGCGAAACCCTCGGTAACCCCCAGGCACTCGACGACTGCCTGCTGATCGTCGCCAGCACCAGCCTGGATATCAGCGAACTGGAAGCCCTGACCAGTCGGCAGCAGGGCTTTCGCCCGGAAGATTCGACGCCGCTAGATCTGCTCGCCAACCAGCTGCGCCAGCGCTGGGGTTTTGCCGCCGCCTTTACCCTGAATACCGCCTGCACCAGCGCCGCCAACGGCCTGCTCTACGGTGCCCGACTGATCAATGCCGGCCAGTACCCCCGCGTCCTGGTGCTGAGCTTCGAAACGCCCAGCGCCATCGCCATGCAGGGTTTCGGCGCGCTGATGCTGACCAGTCCCAGCGGCCAGTATCGGCCCTTCCACCCCGCACGCGACGGTCTGCTGCTGGGCGAAGCCTATGCCGCCGTGCTGCTCAGCAGCGAGCCGGGTAACGCACCACTTGCAAGGCTGCTCGGCGGCTTTAGCGCCTGCGACACCAGCAGCCTGACCACCACCCGCGAAGATGGCAGCCATATCCACTGGGTCATGCAACAGGCGCTGCGCAGCGCCGGCTGCACGGCAGCGCAGATCGACCTGGTGAAACTGCATGGCACCGCCACCAGCGCCAACGATGAAGCCGAAAGCAACGGCATGCGCCTACTCTACGGCGAACAGATGCCCGCCCTAAGCCTGCTCAAACCCTGGCTCGGCCATACCCTGGGGGCCTGCGGATTAAGTGAAAGCCTGCTATTGCTCAAGGCCCTGCAGCTGGGCCCGCTACCCGGTGTGAGCTACGCCAGCCAGGCCATGCTGCCCTTGAGTGCAGAGCCACAGACCCTGGCGGCAGATAGCCTGCTGCTGACCAATTTCTTCGGTTTTGGTGGCAATAACGCCAGCCTTATCTTGCAGGGCTGCGCCCAGGGAGACAGCGCATGCCGGTAATCGCCGCCAGTGAAGTCCACGGCCTGGCCAGCATTAATGACAAACAGCTAAAGAGCGCCCTAGGCCAGTGGCTGGACAGTCCACCACGACGTATCGACAGGCTAATCCTGCAATGCCTGCTGGCCGCCGCGCCCTTGAAAGCACAGGTACGCAGTAACTGCGGCCTGTACCTGGCCTCCGCCCACCCCGCGCGGGCCACCATGGGCGCGTTGCTGGAGGCGGTGTGCGTGCAGCACAAGCAGCCCAAGCCTTTCGAGTTCGTAAATAGCGTCAGCAATGCCGCCGGCTTTCATATCGCCCAGCAGCTAGGTATCGACGGGCCAAACCTGTTTATCGGTGCAGGGGAGCAGGTCTGGGCGCAGCTGCAGGCGCTGGCCAATCTGGACTTGCAGGATGGTTTGGTCGAGCAGGCGCTGTTGCTGGTTTGCGATGAGCGCGGGGATTTTTGCGTGCGGGCGCTCTTGCTGGAAGGGCCGATAGCTGGGGCTTACGCCAACAGCTTTGCCGAGCTAAGCGCTGGCACCGAGGTGCAACAAATCACGCTGTAGGAGCGGCGGGGGTGCCTAACCCATGCCCGCGATGCTTTTGCAGACAGGACCTATCGCGCCCATGGGACTGGGCGTCCCCGCCGCTCCTACGGATAGCGCCTGATTACTTGCGCTTGCTCCAGGCCGCCAGCTCCTTCATCAACCCACGTTCCTGCAGGGCGATGCTGCGCAGGCTTTCGGCGATGGGAGCGAAGTTTGGCGTCTCGCCCTTGTTGCGGCTGGCGCGCACGCAGGCCAAGGCAAACTGGCGCCAGTTGTCGCCGATGGCGGTCAGCTGCGCCGAGGCTTCCTGCAAGTTGTCGTCACCCAGTTTCTCGCCGGCCTCCTGCAAAAAGCTCGCGTACATAAAGCGGAACCCCGCGCCGCCAGTACCGATCTCTTCCTGCATGCGCACGATATGGGTCAGGTACAGACGGTTATATTTGCTCTGCGCCGGGTCGAGCTTGTCGATCTGCTTGGCTAGGTGCTGGATGCCGCGAATACCGATCCAGGGCAGCGGCATGCCATCGAGAATCCGCGTGGTCGACAGCACACTCTGGCGGATCAGCTTGTTCCAGTCCTGCTCCAGCGGCACATCGTCGAGCCAGTACATCAGCCCCTTGGCCGCCAATGCGCCCTTGGCAAAGCGGGCCTTCTGCAAGTCTTCGGCGGCGCAGCGCACCGGCTCTTCGAATACCGGGTCGCTGATCAAGTATTCATTGCCCTCGCGGCCATAGGCCAGCAGGTTGTGCGCGTTGAAGTGAAAACGCATCTCCGGCGGAAAATACGGCAGCCAAAACACCGAACTCTGCAAGCCGGCCAGGCGGCCGCTGTCCAGCGCCGCATCCAGCTCGCGACGACCCTGCTCGGGATCGCCAAAGGTACGCGTGTGCAAGCGTGCGCCAAGGCGTTTGCTCAGGGTTTTGATCAGGTGCTTAGGCGGCATGCGGTAGGCAATCAGCGGCATACCGCTGAGTTTGACGATCGGCAGATAGGCGAAGGCCATACCGGAGGCCAAACCAAACGCCATCGGCTCACTCATTGGCAGACCGGCATGGGTCAACAGACTGGCCATCACCCCGCTTTCGCAGTGGGCGCTCTGTTGATGCTGAAAACTGCTCATGCCATGCCCTTCTGGTAGGTGATCAATTGCTCAACGGGCAGGCCGAAGGCCTCGGCGTAACGCGCCAGAATGGCCGGCGAGAGTTTCTGATAGATCGCCGGACGAAAGTGCCGGCGGATGCGCCATTGCCACAGCCCGGTAATCTGCGCGAGCGCCGGCTCATCCAGGCGATAGCGGTACATCAGGCACTTCAGCGGCGACAGCTCGCCGCGCTGCCAGCCCGCTTCGGCCTCGGCTTCCTGCTCCTGCAGTTCGGCTACGGCGAGCTGGGTGGCGAAGGCTTCCGGCTCCCAGCCATCGCTCTGCGCGCCCTGATAATGGCCACTGGCATCCACGGCGTAGACCAACTTGCAGTGGCCGCCGTAAGTGGAGCTGTGATCCTGGGGAACCTCATCGAGCTTCATGTGTTGTCACCGTCCTGGCCAACCACTGTCAACTGCATAAAGGCGCTGGAGAAACGCCCGCTTTCCGGCACATAGCAGAGCAAACGCTGGCCGCTGCGCAGGCTACCTGAATTGAACAACTCATCAAGCATGATAAAGATTGACGCAGCGCCGGTATTGCCCTTGCTGGTCAGGTTGGTAAACCAGCGTTCTTGTGGGATCGGCAAGCCCGCATTGGCCAGGCCCACGGACAGACGTTCGCGGAAAAACTCCGACGAGTAGTGCGGCAGGAAGTAGTCGATGTCCGCCGCATGCAGCTCACGCCGCGCCATGATGCGCTTGAGGGTTTCTTCCACGGTGTATTTGACGATGTTGTCGTTCAGCAGTTTGACATCCTGCTTGATCGCCATCAGCGAGCGCCGATTGCGCTCAGCACCTTCATAGCGGCTCCAGCCCTGCAGCTGGCCGTCGACCATTTCCGCCCCGGCGTACATGCATGGCGGCATCTGGTCGGCAAAGGAGAAGATGTCGATCCAGTCGATACGCAGGCTCAGACCTGTGCGGTTCGGCTGGCCTTGCAGCAATACGGCACCGGCGCCATCGGAGAGCATCCAGCGCAGAAAGTCCTTCTCAAAAGCGATTTCCGGATGGGTTTCCAGCTCGTCGAGGCGGCTTTCGTACTCGGCGTTGAAGTTGCTCGCCTGCATCAAGGTCGAAGCCACTTCCGAGCCACAGGCCACGGCGTTGCGGCTTTCGCCACTGGCCACACTCATCCAGGCGTATTTCAGCGCCGTCATGCCGCACAGGCAGATACCCGCAGTCGATACCACTTCACACGGCGGATTACCCAGTTCGCCCTGCACCATCACCGCATGGCCAGGCATCACCTGATCGGGCGAGGCGCTGCTCGCCACCAGGCAATCGAGATCTTCCAGCTGGAAATCGCCACCGAGCAAGCCGCGAATCGCTGCCGCACTGACCTGGGCATTGTTCATGCTCGGCGCACCGGTCTGCGGGTCGATCACATAGTGACGCTGCTGAATGCCATTGCTGCGCAGGATCAGCTTGCGCGCACGCGACGGCTTGCCGCCGACCAGGCCCAGGCGCGCTTCCATCTGCTCGTTGTCGACCGGCGCATGGGGCAGGTAGGCACTGATGCGATTGATAAATACAGGTTGTACCACGGGACTTCCTCGGGTCACTTCACTCGCCAGATGGGCCAGCAAAGTAGGCCTTCTCACGCTGGGTGCGCTCTTTTAAGAGCGGCGCCAACAACTTTTTAAGCAAGGCACTGAGCGGCACTACGGTGACGATCAGGCACAACAGAAAGACGATATACACCACCAGCCCGGCACCGCGCCGGCGGCTCTGCTGCGGGCCTAAAGCGGCCAGCAAGCGGCTCCATAACTGGAAGCTGCGATTGCCGACCTTCTCGCTGGCGATCAGCTTTTCATCAATTCGCACTGCGCCAAGCCCGGTCAGCATGGGTTGCTCGATCGGCAGGCTGTCGGCCGTCAGCCGCTGCGCCATGGCCTGGCCAAAACGGCTGGCGGCGACAATTTCCGCTTCATCAATACCGGCGCGCGGCACCCAGCTGTAAGGCTTCTGCCGGCCGGTAAACAGCCACAGCGGCGTTGCCAGAAAGCTTGCCGCGGTACCGCAGGCATCGGTCAGGGCGATATTGTCCACCAGTCGCGCACCCAGCTCAGTGAGCCGAGCCTTGACCTTCTCCTGGGCCATCAGCCACATATTGCGGCAGCCGATCAGGGTCACCACCGGTGTACCCTTGAGCAGCTGCGCCGCTTCAGGCGAGGCGAGAAAGGCGGTCATCGGCTGCGACGGCGAGAGGAACCACACCTGATACGCCAGAATCACTAGGTCATAACGCTTGCTCGCATCCACTGCCAACGGCAGCAGAGGTTGCGGGCGCATCAACACGGTTTCCGGAAAAATCCGGAAAAAGTCGAGAAACGGCCAGGGAAAGGGGTAAGGTTGCGCGGGTTGCAGCTGCAGAAAATCCAGCTGAATATCGCCGTGTTGCTGCAACGGCGCACAGACTGACTGCGCCAACCTGTCTAGCTGGCCGGTTTGCGAAAAATGAACGATCAAGACCTGACGCATCGCCAGCCAATCCCCTGCAAAATGCCCGGATTATGCCACAGAGAATTCTTCAAACCGTAAAGAAGGCCGGGTATCAAACTGGTCTTCTGCTGCTACTGGTCGGCTCAAGCGCACAGGCCGGCGACATCCTGGTCACAGTGGACGGCATACAAGTCACAGGAACCGTGCATGCAGCGCTGGTGAGCGGCGAGCAGAAACGCTGGCCCGAACAACCGCTGCGTCAGCAGCAGAGTGACGACGGCCAGCTACGCCTGATTGGCGTGCCGTCCGGGCGCTACGCCATTCAGCTGTATCAGGACCGCAATGGCAACGGCCAACTCGACCAGGGCCGACGCGGCATCCCGCTAGAGCCTGTGGGCTTTTCCGTCAACCCGCCGCTGCTTAACGGCAAACCCACACCAGGCGACAGCCTGTTCGAGCACGGCACGGCGGACACTCAACTGCGCATCCGCCTGCAGAGCCCGAAAGCCAAGAAATAAGCGGCTCTTAACGTTGCAGAGCCATCTCGGCATCCGTACGCCGCCAGATCAGCTCACCGGTGTCGTAACCACGGCTGCGTGCTTCCTCGAGCAGAGTGGCGCGGCTTTGCTGGCTGATCTCCTGATCACGCGTCAACAACCAGAGGTACTCGCGATTGGGATGACCAACCAGCGCGGACTGGTAGTCGTCATCCAGGTAGAGCACCCAATACTCGCCCTTGGTCAGCCCCGGCAGCAGGCTGCTGGCCCAGTTGTCGAAACGCACCCAGAGCTTGCTGGTTTCACCCGGCACCTGAGCCACAGCTTGGCCCTGCACCTGCTGCATATCGCCATCGTAAGTGCGGCAGCGATTGGTCACACCAATTGCGCCGCCTTCCTGCAGCTCGTAGAGCGCCTCGGACTGCGCGCAGTTGCGTTGAAAGAACATCGGCAAACGCGCCTGTTCGTACCAGGTGCCTTGATAACGCTTTAGATCAACACTTTCGACAGTCTTCGGTGGCACCACGCCCGTACCGGAATTGGCGCAACCCACCAGCAGCGCTGCTGCGGCCAACGCCGCCAGCAGGCGCATCACTTCAAGCCCTTGCCGGAAAACATCATGACCTTGTCGCCAGCGTACTGAACGCTGATAAAGCGCTGCTCATCGCCCCAGGTGCAGCTGGACATGCCGAGCGCGCCGGCGCATTCGGCCGGGCTGCCCAGCAGGCTCTCTACCTCATCCTTAGCCATACCCGGCTTGAGTTGGGCGTAATTATCCTGATTGACCTTGTTGCAGGCAGCCAACAGCAGGCAACCAGCGAGTAATGCGACGACACGCAGAGACATGGGAAAACTCCTGAGGAAAGAACCAAGACCAGCTTGGCATAGCAATACCGAGCTTGGATGCTAGAAGCGCGAGCCAGGTTCCAGCAGAAAGGCAGATTCCTCTGCGCTAGAAGTGCGCCCGAGAATCTGATTACGATGGGGAAAACGGCCAAAGCGCGCGATCACCCGCTGATGGCGCTCGGCATAGTCCAGATAACCGGCAAACAGCTCGCGTTCAGCGGGTACGGCCTGTTCAAACAAAACCTGAAACAGCTGCACCGCCTGATTCTGCAGCGCCAGGTCTTCGGCATGCTCCAGCACCAGATAGGCAAACACCCGCTGGATCGGACTCAGTTGCTGATCCCAGCCCTGGGTCAGCCCATGCAGGGCCAACGGTTGAGCCAGCGCATCGCCAGCAAACGCGCTCGGGGTATCGCGAAAGATCATCCGTGGCAGCTGATCGAGTAACAGCAGGTTTGCCAGCCAGCCTTCAAGTTCGCCCTGCCAGTCTTGCAACTGACCAGCCAGTGCCTGCTCAAGCAGCGCGCCAAACTGCTCGCGCGCCTGATCATCCTGACGGTCCTGCTTGGCAAACCACAGCGCCGTCCGGCTGGCCGCCACCTCGGTAGCCGTCACGCCGGGGCCACAGCCGGCCGCGCCGAACCACCAGTCGAGCAACGGCTGCCAGGGCGCGCTCATCGCTTACTCGCGGTGATAGGCGCTGATGCGCAGCACTTCTTCCTTGGAACCGAGGAAGACTGCAACGCGCTGGTGCAGGGACGTGGGTTGGATATCGAGGATGCGCTGATTGCCATCGGTGGCCACGCCGCCGGCCTGCTCGATGATCATCGACATCGGGTTGGCTTCGTACATCAGGCGCAGCTTGCCCGGCTTCTCCGGCTCGCGGCTGTCGCGCGGGTACATGAAGACGCCGCCACGAGTCAGGATACGATGCACGTCGGCGACCATCGCGGCGACCCAACGCATGTTGTAGTTCTTGCCCAGCGGCCCGGTTTCGCCCGCCAGCAGCTCGCTGACGTAACGCTGCACCGGTGCTTCCCAGTGGCGCTGGTTGGACATGTTGATGGCGAACTCTTTGGTCGACTCCGGCACCTTGATGTTGTCATGGGTCAGCACGAAGCTGCCCAGCTCGCGGTCCAGGGTGAAACCCTTGACGCCATCACCGAGGGTCAGCA
>JBIHZW010000234.1:0-5846 GCA_044240245.1 Pseudomonas sp.
GCTTCTGATCTACCAGCTGGGCGGCCTGCACTCGGCGCATATCTATTGGCCGGCGGTAATCATCGTCTTCGCCTACCTGCTGGCCGGCGCTCGCAGCGCCATGGTCTGGAGCCTGGTGCAGGTGCTGTTCGTGTTCTGGCTGATCCGCCTGGAACGCAGCGGTGCGAGCCTGCCGGTATTCGAACTGAGTCCTCGCGATGCGGCGGTGAACACCTACTCCGGGTTTATCCTGCCGGTGCTGACCGTGTGGCTGGCGCAGTGGTACAGCGCGCAACTGCGCAACCAGGCGCTGGCCGACGCTGAGCTGGCGCTTAGCGAATCCCGTGAATTCGGCCAGCGCGCCGCACGCAATCAGGAGCAACTCGGCGGCATCGTCGATGAAGTGCGCAGCACCGCCAGCGACCTGCTGCAGATGGCCGGCCAGCTGCAACAGACCCTCGGTGGCATCCGCCAGCGCTGCCAGAGCATCGACACCGATGTGCAACAGCAGGCCGACGCCATGCATCAACTGGATCTGGCCCTGCATGAAGTGCTGGACAGCCTTGCTTCCAGCACCGACCACATGCAGCAGCTCAGCCAGGACACCCAACACAGCAGCAGCCAGGTGAATGCCTGCGCGCAACGCATGGAAGACGCCCAGGCCAGCATGCAGGCGATTCAGCAGAGCAACCAGCGCATAGCCGAATCCATGCAGATGATCAGCGCCATCGCCCAACAGACCAACCTGCTGGCGCTTAACGCAGCCATCGAAGCGGCGCGGGCCGGCGAACATGGCCGCGGTTTTGCCGTGGTTGCCGATGAGGTGCGCAACCTCTCGCGGCGCAGCAACGAAACTGCCGACACGGTGCAGAACGTACTGGGCCAGTCGCAGCAGATCATCGACACCGGCGCGGCCCAGGTCAGCGATGTCGGCACTGCACTAAGCAGCAATGCCGGGCTGACCGACAACCTCTCCAGCTCGATTCTGCAGCACAGCCAGGCGCTTACCCGCGCCCACCAGCAACTGCTGCACGTACGCGACAACAGCGCCGCGCAACGTGACGCCAGCCAACGCCAACGCGCCGCCAGCGCCGAGCTGCTGCAGTCTCAGGAGTCATTAGTACATCTGGGCCAGCAGCTGGAGCAGTTGTCGCATCAGCTGCACCAGCGGATCGCCAGCGCTTAATACCTACCACGACCTGCTGCGCGTCGGCCCTGCGGCGTTAAAAACAGGCTCGGAATGCTCATGTACAACAGTACACTCCGCTTCCTCGCCTGTTTTTGCCTTGCCGGACTCTAGCTCGCGAGGTCTTAAACAGGTTGTAAAACGAGCACATCCCGCCCTACCGGCTCCAGTTTGAAAGTCAGTTCTGCGCTGACAGCCAACCGAGCTGCGGTTATTGTTTGGCCATGAGCCAATCACCCCACACCCTACTACTGAGCTACCAGCCGCCCTGGCAGTGGCAACAGTTCCACGCCCACTTTGCCCTGCGCGCCCTGGCTGGGGTAGAAAGCCTGCAGCCGCACAGTTACGCACGCAGCGTGCACCTCGATGGCCAATGTGGCTGGTTCCGCGTGCAGGCGCTGGCTGATCAGCACGCACTGCAGCTGCAGTACAGCGAATCGCTGCAGCCCTGTTTGGCGGCACTTACCGCGCGGGTGCGTAAGATGTTTGATCTGGACTGCCAGCCGCAGCAGATCAGCGCGCACTTTGCCGGCGATGCGCAGCTCGGCCCACTGGTTGTGCGTAATCCCGGCTTGCGTTTGCCGACTGCCTTCGAGCCGTTCGAGCAGGCGGTGCGCGCCATTGTGGGTCAGCAGGTTACGGTCAAGGCGGCAGTGACGATCACCGGCCGCCTGGTTACGCGTCTGGGCGAGCCGTTGCAGTTTGCCGATGCGCCCGATATTCAACGACTGTTCCCCAGCCCGACCGCTATCGCCGAAGCCAATCTGGACGGCATCGGCATGCCCGGCAAGCGCGTGCAGACCTTGCAGCACTTCGCCGCGCAGGTGGCCAGCGGCGACCTGCGCCTGGATCTGCAGGCCGGCTACACGGCCTTTGTCGAGCAGCTGTGCGCCCTGCCCGGCATCGGTCCGTGGACCGCCGAATATATTGCCCTGCGCGCCTTTGGCGAGGTCGATGCCTTTCCCGCCAGCGACCTGGGCCTACTCAAGGCGCCGGTGTGGGGCGCGGATGGCATCGACGCCAAACAGCTCAAGGCCCGCGCCGAAGCCTGGCGACCTTGGCGCGCCTATGCCGCCGCGCACCTGTGGCACTACTATTCAGAGGGCTGAACCGATGTTCTACCGCTACCACGACAGCCCAATCGGCCGCCTGCTATTGGCCGCTAACGAAACCGGCCTGCAAAAACTGCTGATGGATATCGATGACAAGCCCTGGCATATCAGCGAACACTGGAGCCGCGCCGCCGATGAACTGGATGAGGTGTGCCGGCAACTGGATGAGTATTTCGCCGGGCGGCGGCAGCGCTTCGAAGTGCGCCTGGCGCCGCAAGGCACGGCGTTTCAGCAGGCCGTATGGCAGGCGCTGCAGACCATCCCGTTTGGCCGCACCAGTTGCTACAGCGCCCTTGCCGCCGAGATTGCGCGGCCCAAGGCAGTGCGCGCCGTCGGCGCAGCCAATGGCGCCAACCCGATTGCCATCATCATTCCCTGCCATCGGGTGATCGGCCGTGATGGCAGTCTCACAGGTTATGCCGGCGGCCTGCCGCGCAAAGCGCTGTTGCTCAAACTGGAAGGGGCGCAGCTACCGGAACAGCGGTTGCTGAGTATTTAGCCTAGGGCTGAACTCGCGCCAGTAAGCGCGCCGGAGCCTGTAGCGGTAAGGCCAGAATCAGCCCTTCGCCAGACGCCGGATAAATGCCGGTCAGCGCGGTGATATTGACCTGATGGGATACCAGCACCAACGACGCACCACGGGGTTGCGCATTGATCTGCTCGATCAGCGCGGCGGTCTGCTCACGGGCGGTGTTGGGTGTTTGAAAGAATGAATCCAGGGCTGGCAGCGTTTCGACTGCGCCCAAGCCCATTTCGCGAGCCGTATCCTGCGCGCGACACCAGCGGCTGCTGAGCAGACGCGGTTCAATCCACTGGCTACGCAACAACTGTCCCCAGCGCTGCGCCTGCTCGCGGCCGACCTGATTGAGATTGCGTTGAGTGCGACAATCATTCAGCTGAAAATTCGCCGGATCACCCGTGCCGGGCGCTGTGGCATGGCGCAACAGCAGCACGGCGCGGCCTTCACGCAACGCGGTCCAGGCTTGCGTATCGCTGGCCTGAACCGCACCGCTCAGCAGATACAGCGCCAACAGCCACGCGCCGTATCGCCAACGCAGGTAGTTTTTCAACAGCCTGCTAGAACTTGACCGTGCCACGCGGCCCCATCAACGCCCAGATAATCAGACCGATCACCGGCAGCAAGACGATCAGCAAGATCCACAACACCTTAATGCCCGTTTCGGCATTGCTTTTGATGACGCTGAGAATCGCCCAGATATCCAGCGCCAGAATGACCAGCCCCAGTAAACCGTTGAATGTTGAACCCATAATTTGCCGCTCCTATGCGAAGAAATCGCCTAGCTAGGATAGCCGCTTGCGACCAGAGTTCAGCAGTTTGATTACTCAGCAATCATCCAAGCCAGCAAACGCGGCGGCAAAATCACTTTCGACCGGAGTAAAAACTGGCACTTGCGGGCAGTCGAATAGGCGCAACACGGCAAAGCGCGGATGCTCACCGCCGTCGAACCAATGCGCAGTGCCGGCGGGCAACAGCAGCAGATCATTCTTCTCGCACAACAGGCTGTAGACGTACTCACCGACATGCAGCGCCAGCAGGCCACGGCCGGCCAGGTAGTAATGCAGATGGGCCGGCTGACAGCTTTGCTCCTGGCGCAGAGCACGGGCCAGTTCACTGCCCTCACCGCGCTCATCACACAGGCTCAGGGCCTCGGCGCTGGCATAGCCATGCAGGGTCATCAACTGGTCAATCTGCACACGGCTGGCCGCCAGCAGTTCATCACTGGCAGTGCCGGCCGTGACCGGCTGCGCTACCTGCACCTGGCTGAACTGCACACCAACGGAGGCCAGGGTGCTGGCGATGTCTTCGACGTGGGTCAGCAGCTTGTTCGGGTACTCGGGCGAGGACTGGTGGTAGACGGTCAAGCTGCTCATGGTCAGGGCTCTCGTACGGTTTTAATTCAGGTGTGCAATTCGGCAAATAAAAGCTAGGGCCGCTCATCACGCATATAGCACGCGGTGATCACCGCAGCCGCCAGGGCAATCAGGCTGGCGATGGCAAAGGTCCAGGCAGCGCCGAGGCTGTGCCAGCTGTAGCCGGAATACAGCGCCCCCAGCGCCCCGCCCACGCCCGCCAGCGCGGCATACAGCGCCTGGCCCTGGCCTTGTTGACGGTCGGCGAAGCTGCGCTGCACGAAATGCATGGCCGCTGCGTGGAAGCTGCCAAAGGTCGCGGCGTGCATCAGCTGAGCAAACAGCAGCACCGGCAGATGCCCGGCCAGGTTACCCAGCAGCAACCAGCGCAGTGCGGTAATCAGAAAGCTCGCCAGCAGCACGGTACGCAGTGAATAGCGTGCCAGCAACCTGGCCATAACCATAAACAGCACAATCTCGGCCAGCACGCCCAACGCCCAAAGTTGGCCGATCACCCCGCGCGAATAGCCCAGGGCTTCCAGGTGCAGGCTGAGAAAGGTGTAGTACGGGCCGTTGCTCAGTTGCATCAGGCCGACGCTGAGGTAGAAGGCGAGAATCCCCGGCCGCCGCAGCTGCTGGAGAAAGCCGCCTTGGTCCTGGGTATTGGGGCGCATCTGCGGCTGCGCATTGGGCACCCACCAACTGCTCAGGACGATACCGCCCATGATCAGGATCAGCGCCCAGGGATAGGCGTCCAGGCTGAGCACCTCGAACAGCTTGCCCAACCCCACCACCGCGACGATAAAGCCGATGCTGCCCCACAGGCGAATCTGGCTGTAGCGCGCGGCCTGCTCCTTGAGATGGGCAAAGGTGATGACTTCAAACTGCGGCAGCACCGCGTGCCAGAAGAACGCATGCAGCGCCATGATCAGCGCCAACCAGGCGTAGCTCTGGCTGACAAAAATGCCGGCAAAACACAGCAACGTGCAGAGCGCACCAAAGCGCACAATAGCCAAGCGCCGGCCCGTGTGATCGCCCAGCCAACCCCAGATATTCGGCGCAATGCAGCGCATCAGCATGGGAATTGCGATCAACTCACCGATCCGCGCAGCGGAAAATCCCAGATGGTCGAAATACAGCGCGAGAAAAGGCGCGGTGGCGCCGAGCAGCGAGAAATAGAAGAAGTAGAAACCGGACAGGCGCCAGTAAGGCAATGCCGGGCTCATGCTGGGCATAAACCCGGAACGCTGCTGCGGGACGCGCTTGGCCGCGCAGCAAAGCTCATCACAGCTGTGGCAGCACCGGCGTGCTGACCCGCACATCGGCATTCTGCGCGCGGTGGCGCAGCAGATGATCCATCAACACGATGGCCATCATCGCCTCGGCGATTGGCGTGGCGCGGATGCCCACACAGGGGTCGTGACGGCCCTTGGTGATGATATCCACCGGATTGCCGTGAATATCAATCGAGCGCCCCGGGGTGGTGATGCTGGAGGTCGGCTTGAGCGCCAGGTGCGCAACAATCGGTTGGCCGCTGGAGATACCGCCGAGAATACCGCCGGCGTTATTCGAGAGGAAACCTTCCGGGGTCAGCTCGTCACGGTGCTCGGTGCCGCGCTGCGCCACGCTGGCGAAACCGGCGCCAATTTCCACGCCCTTGACCGCGTTGATGCTCATCAGCGCATGGGCCAGTTCGG
>JBIHZW010000235.1:0-5844 GCA_044240245.1 Pseudomonas sp.
TGATGGCCCGTGGCGTGCAGTACGTTGAAGTGCGTTGCCTGGACATCAACCCGTTCCTGCCCCTGGGCATCGACCTGACCGAATCGCGCTTCCTCGACGCCTTCCTGCTGTTCTGCGCGCTGGCCGACAGTCCGCTGCTGGAAAGCGGCGAATGCCATGCCTGCACCGACAACTTCCTGGCCGTGGTCAAGGAAGGTCGCCGTCCGGGCCTGCACCTGCAGCGCAATGGCCAGCCGGTGGTGCTGCAGGCCTGGGCTGATGAGCTGCTGGAGCAAATCCGTCCTCTGGCCGAGCTGCTCGACCAGAACCACGGTAGCAACGCCCATAGCCTGGCCTTGCAGGCGCAGCAGGCCAAGGTCCTCGACCCCAGCCTGACGCCCTCCGCCCAGGTGCTCGCGCAACTGCAACAGGGCCTGAGCTTTACCGAATTCGCCCTGCGCCAGAGCAAGCTGCACGCCGAATACTTCCGCAGCCAGCCGCTAAGCGCCGAACAGCAAGCAGCCTTCGAGGCCAGCGCCGCCCAGTCGCTGCAGGACCAGGCCGAACTTGAAGCCCAGGAAGAAGGCGACTTCGACAGCTTTGCCGCCGCCTATCAGGCCAGCATTCTGGCGTTAGCTGTTTAACTCCGAAGAATGCCGGCTCGCGCGCAGCCGGCATTTCGCCAACTGCATCACATAAACCGCCAGCGGTGGCAAAAGCGGGATCAGCGGCGCAGCCCTGCCCAGGCGATGCGGCTAGCATTGCACGGGTAAATCCACTGCGAGCTGCCACCATGGCCTGCGCCGACCTCAACACGGAAGATGACCAGCACTGGAGCCTGGAAAGCCTCAACAAGGCTTACCAACAGGGCTATATGGCAGGGCTGACCGGACAAGCCAACACCCCACGCGGGCTCGCCGCCGATGTGTTGATCGCCGCCTGGGAAGCCGGCTGGGACGACGGCCACGAGCAATTCGAGCTGCACAAACGCTACAGCGCCTGACCCCTCGTTCTACCCAACCCTCACCTGCACACCCCGCTCACGCCCGCAGCACTTCAATCTGCGCGGCGGCGTTTCGCCTTGCCTTTGATCGGCGCTCGCTTTGCCATAGCGCATTAATTCGATTTTTATTTGACATAAATCGATAAAAATTGATTAAGAGTCTTATTTTTTGCTTTTAAAGCCGATTTTTATCGGATATAAATAGGCCATCCACTGCCATGACTCGCCCGTGAGGCATGGCACAGTCGCCGGCCTCTGCTAGTGTCAGATGACCGCCCCAACTGCTCTTGAGGTGCCAAACCATGCCCCGTATCGTTACCGTCGCCGCCACCCAGATGGCCTGCTCCTGGGACACCGCTGCGAATCTCGCCAACGCCGAGCGCTTGGTGCGTCAGGCCGCCGGCAAGGGCGCGCAGATCATCCTGCTGCAAGAGCTGTTCGAGGCGCCGTACTTCTGCCAGAAGCCCAACCCGGACTATCTGCAGCTGGCCACCCCGGCCGAGAGCAATCCGGCGATCCTGCACTTCCAGAAAATCGCCAAAGAGCTGCAAGTGGTCCTGCCGATCAGCTTCTACGAACTGGCCGGCCGCGCGCGTTTCAACAGCATCGCGATCATCGACGCCGACGGCAGCAACCTCGGGATTTATCGGAAAAGCCATATCCCGGACGGCCCGGGCTACCACGAGAAGTACTACTTCAACCCCGGCGACACCGGCTTCAAAGTGTGGAACACCCGCTACGCCAAGATCGGCGTGGGCATCTGCTGGGATCAGTGGTTCCCCGAGTGCGCGCGCAGTATGGCGCTGCTCGGTGCCGAGATTCTGTTCTACCCGACCGCCATCGGCAGCGAGCCGCATGACCCGAGCATCAGCTCGCGCGACCATTGGCAGCGCGTACAGCAGGGCCACGCCGGTGCTAACCTGATGCCGCTGATCGCCAGCAACCGCATCGGTCGTGAAGACCAGGGCGACTACCACATCAACTTCTATGGCTCGTCGTTTATTGCCGACCAGTTCGGCGCCAAGGTGCAGGAAGCCAACGAAACCGACGAGGCGGTGCTGATGCACAGCTTCGATCTGGATCAGCTGGAGCATATCCGCAGCGCCTGGGGCAGCTTCCGTGACCGCCGCCCGAACCTCTACGGCCCGCTAAAAACCCTCGACGGCCATCTGGCCTCCGAGTAACAACGCCCCTGTAAGAACACCCCTATAAGATGGGAGGCGACGCGCAGCGTTAATACCCATCAGTCCCTGCTCAATGTTTTGGTGAATTTATGACAACCCTGACGACTACCCCACGCGCCGACGGCTTCCGCATGCCCGCCGAGTGGGAAAGCCACAGCCAAACCTGGATGGTCTGGCCCGAGCGCCCGGACAACTGGCGCTTGGGTGGCAAGCCTGCGCAAGCCGCGTTCACCGCCGTGGCCAGGGCGATTGCTGAATTCGAGCCAGTGACCGTGTGCGTGTCCGCCGGCCAGTATGAGAACGCCTGCGAGCGCCTCACCCACGCCAATATCCGCGTAGTGGAAATCACCACCGACGACGCCTGGGTACGCGACACCGGGCCGACCTTCGTCACCAATAACAGTGGCGAAGTGCGCGGCGTGGACTGGGCGTTCAACGCCTGGGGCGGGCTGAATGGCGGCCTGTACGCCAGCTGGGTACGTGATGACCAGGTAGCCCGCAAGATTCTGCAGATCGAAGGCTGCGCGCGTTATCGCACCGATGAGCTGATCCTCGAAGGCGGCTCGATCCATGTCGACGGCGAAGGCACCCTGATCACCACCGAGGAATGCCTGCTCAACCCAAACCGCAACCCGCACCTGAGCCGCGAGCAGATCGAACAGCTGCTGGCCGATCACCTGGCCATCGACACGGTAATCTGGCTGCCGGACGGCCTGTTCAATGACGAAACCGACGGCCACGTCGACAACTTCTGCTGCTACGTGCGCCCCGGTGAAGTGCTACTGGCCTGGACCGACGACGCCAACGACCCCAACTACCCACGCTGCCAGGCCGCCATGCGCGTGCTGGAAAACGCTCGCGACGCCAAAGGCCGTCAACTGGTCGTGCACAAGATGCCGATTCCCGGCCCGCTGTATGCCAGCGATGAAGAGTGTGCGGGGGTCGATTTGGTGGCCGGTACTCAGGAACGCGATCCATCGATCCGCCTGGCCGGTTCATACGTCAACTTCCTGATCGTCAACGGCGGCATCATCGCGCCCAAGTTCGACGATCCCAAGGATGCCGAAGCAGAAGCAATCCTGCGCCGCCTGTTCCCCGAGCACCGCGTGGTAATGGTGCCGGGCCGTGAGATTCTTTTGGGCGGCGGCAATATTCACTGCATCACCCAGCAGCAACCTGCGCCACAACAGCGCTGAACCTTATGACCGGGCTGTACTGTGCACAGCCCCTCATTGCGAAGCCCCTTATTAAAGAGACCTCGCCGCTTGGGCAACGCTTGCCGGATCAAGCACCTGCAATGCTTGGTACTGGCTGATAAACACCTGCCCGCCAAAACGCTCGATAAAATCCGAACGCTGCAGCCGGTCCATCACCGGGCCCTTCACTTCAGCCAGGTGCAACTGCACGCCAGCGCTCTGCAGGCGTTCGCTGATGGCCTCCAGGGTATCCAGGGCGCTGGCGTCGATCTGATTGACCCCGGAGCACATCAGCACCAGATGGCGCACGTCCGGGCGCTTGGCGATCAACGCGCCGATGCGCTCTTCCAGGTAACGCGCATTGGGGAAATACAGGCTTTCATCGACGCGCAGCGACAGCACGCTGGGGCTTTCCACGACCTTGTAGCGCTCGATATTGCGGAAATGCTCGCTGCCCGGCAGCTGACCGACCACCGCCATATGCGGTCGGCTGGTGCGCCAGAGAAACAACAGCAACGACAGACTCACACCGAGCAAAATGCCGGCCTCGACGCCGTACAACAGCACGCCGAGCAGCGTTGCCAGTTGCGCGATCCCTTCCTGCGGCGAGTAACGCCAGGTGCGGCGCAGGCTGGCCAGGTCGATCAGCCCCAGCACTGCGACGATAATGCTCGCGGCCAGCACTGCCTGCGGCAAATGTTGCAACAACGGCGCCAGGCCCAACACCGCCGCCAACATCAGGCCGGCGGCAAATACGCCGACTAACGGGGTCGCCACATTGCTTTGCAGGGCCAGCGCCGAACGCGAGAAGCTCGCCGCCACCGGCATGCCGCCACTGCATGCGGCGACGATATTGGCCGCGCCCTGGCCAAGTAGTTCCTGATCAGGATTGATCGACTGACGCTTGCGCATCGCCAGGCTCTGAGCGATGGACACCGACTCGACAAAGCCCACCAAGGCAATCAGCAGCGCCGCCGGCAGCAACTCACGCAACAAGCCCAGCTCCAAGCTCGGCAGCGCCAGCGGCGGCAAGCCTGCCGCCACCGTGCCGACCACTCGCACGCCATACGCCTCCAGTTGCAGCAGCGCGCCCAGGGCCATCGCCAGCAACATCAGCAGTAACGCACTCAACTGCCGGATGCGCAGCGCCAGCGCTTCAGACAAACCGAACATGCCAAGGTTACGCAGCAGCACCAGCAACGCCAGGCTGCTCAAACCCAGCAGCAACGTCGGCAGATGCAGCGCCGGCAACTGCGCATATAGCGCGGGCAGCACCTGCAACAGCGTCAGGCCATCGGCCGAAATGCCCAGCAGGTGCTTGAACTGGCTGACTGCAATCAGCAACGCAGAACCGCTGACAAAGCCGGAAATCACCGGGTGGCTGAGAAAGTTAGCGACAAAGCCCATCCGCAGCAGGCCCATCAGCAACAGCAATACGCCGACCAGCAGAGTCAGGGTGGTGGCCGCCACCAGATAAGCCGCGCTACCGGCGGCAGCCACTGGGGCCAAGGCCGCCGCAGTCATCAGCGACAGCACTGCCACCGGGCCGAACGACAACGCCACCCCAGGGCTGGCACCGATCAAGGCATAAACCACCAACGGCAGAATGCTCGCGTATAACCCCACAACCGCCGGCAAACCGGCCAACTGCGCATACGCCAGCGCCTGCGGCACCAGCAGCAGACAGACCAGGCAGGCGGCCAGCAGATCGCGACCGGCCTGGTCGCGGTCATAACCACGCAAGGTATTTATCAGCGGCCATTTAGAGAACATTCAACGGCACCTTGAGGTAACGCACACCGTTGTCCTCGGCGGGCGGCAGGTGACCGGCGCGCATATTCACCTGCACTGCAGGCAGCATCAGCGCGGGCATCTCGAGGCTGGCATCGCGGGCCTGGCGCATGGCGACAAAGGCTTCTTCATCGATGCCCTGGTGCACATGCACGTTATGCGCGCGCTGCTCGGCCACGGTGGTCTGGTAGCGGTGCTGCTCGCGCCCCGGCGCCAGGTAATCGTGGCACATGAATAGTCGCGTGCTGTCTGGCAAAGCAAACAGCCGCGCAATCGAACGGTACAGCGTGCGCGCATCACCGCCGGGGAAATCGCAGCGTGCGGTGCCGTAGTCCGGCATAAACAGGGTGTCGCCGACAAACGCCGCATCGCCAATCAGGTAAGTCATACAGGCCGGCGTATGTCCTGGGGTATGCAAGGCGCGGGCAGATAAGGTGCCGATCTGAAAAGCATCGCCATCTTTAAACAGCTGGTCGAACTGGCGGCCATCGACAGCGAACTCGCGGCCGGCATTGAACAGCTTGCCGAAGGTGTTCTGCACCACACAAATCTGCTCACCGATAGCCAGTTGCCCACCCAGCGCGACCTTGAGATAGGGTGCGGCGGAAAGGTGATCAGCATGCACATGGGTTTCCAACAACCACTGCACGCTAAGCCCCTGTTCACGCACATAGGCAATCAGGTGGTCGGC
>JBIHZW010000236.1:0-5834 GCA_044240245.1 Pseudomonas sp.
ACGTGCCAGAACATCTGCCAGCCGTTGGCGCCAAGCAGGCGCGCGGCCTCCTCTTCCTGGGTGCCCTGCTCCTGCATCAGCGGGATCAGCTCGCGGGCAACAAAGGGCACGGTGACAAACACCGTGGCTAAGACGATGCCCGGTAAGGCGAAGATGATCTGAATATCGTGCTCGCGCAGCCACGGGCCGAAGAAGCCCTGGGCCCCGAACAGCAGCACATAGATCAGACCGGCAATCACCGGCGACACCGAGAACGGCAGGTCGATCAGGGTGACCAGAATGCTCTTGCCGCGGAACTCGTACTTGCTCACGCACCAGGCGGCGGCAACGCCGAACACCAGGTTGAGCGGCACAGAAATGCCCACCGCGAGCAGGGTCAGCTTCAGTGCACTGATCGCGTCAGGTTCGAAAATCGCACCAAAGAAGGTGCCAAAGCCGTGCTTTAACGCCTCACTCAGTACGATAAACAGCGGCAACACGAGGAACAGCACAAACACCAGCCAGGCGCTGATGATCAGCAGCCGGCGTCCGAGCACATTGCCGCGTCGTGCGGCGTTGGCCGAGGCTGACGCGCTTAGGGTTACAGATGACATGGCGACCTCCTCAGGACTTGGCGATCTGGCGCTGCAGCAGGTTGATCAGCAGCAGCAGAGTGAAGGAGACCACCAGCATCAACACGCCAATAGCCGTGGCACCGGTGTAGTCGTACTGGTCAAGCTTGACCATGATCAGCAGCGGCAGAATTTCGGTTTTCATCGGCATATTGCCGGCGATAAAGATCACCGAACCGTACTCACCCACGCCACGGGCAAAGGCCAGGGAAAAGCCTGTAAGCCAAGCCGGCAGCAACGCCGGCAGCAGCACATGGCGAAACACCTGCAGTGGTTTGGCACCGAGGCAGGCCGCAGCCTCTTCGACCTCGCGGGGGATATCAGCCAGCACCGGCTGGATGGTGCGCACCACAAACGGCAGGGTGACAAAGGTCAGCGCCAGTGTGATGCCGATGGGCGTGTAGGCAATCTTGAAGCCCAGGTCGGTAGCAAACTGACCAACCAGGCCGCTCGGGGCATACAAGGCGGTCAGGGCGATACCGGCAACGGCGGTGGGCAAGGCAAAAGGCAGGTCGATCATCGCCTCTATCACCTTGCGGCCTGGAAAGGTGTAACGCACCAATGCCCAAGCCAGCAATGTACCGATAATGCCGTTGATCACGGCGGCCGCGAAGGCAGTGGCAAAGCTCAGCTTGAGCGCGGCCAGCACCCGCGGTGCGGAAATAATCGCCCAGAATTCAGCCCAGGTGAGCTGAGCGGCGTGAACGAACATGGCACCCAGAGGAATCAGCACCAACAGGCTGAGATACACCAGGGTGTAGCCCAGCGTCAGCCCGAAGCCGGGTATGACGGGGGAAGTACGACGAGACATTGTCTGTCCTTATCTGCTTCTGCGTTGGAACGCTCAAATCAGCCCTGCTGCCGGCATCACCTTTTCCGGCTGGCCTGCAACTGGACCGACGCTTACACAACAAGGGGTGGGTAGCGCACGGCTAACCCACCCCAGGCACATCAGACTTACTGCGCCTGATAGATCTGATCGAACACACCACCGTCGTTGAAGAACTTCGGCTGCGCGGTTTTCCAACCGTTGAAGTCTTTGTCGATAGTCACCAGCTTCAGCGCCGGGAATTGCTTGGAGAACTCGGCGGCAATCGCTTCGTTGCGCGGGCGGTAGAAGTGCTTGGCCGCCAAACGCTGACCTTCGTCGCTGTACAAGTAGTTGAGGTAGGCCTCAGCCACTTTGCGTGTGCCCTTCTTATCGACGTTCTGATCAACCACGGCTACCGGCGGCTCGGCCAGAATCGACAGCGACGGCGCGACGATTTCGAAGTTGTCGCCGCCCTCTTCTTTCAATGCCAGGAAGGCTTCGTTTTCCCAGGCCAGCAGTACGTCGCCGATCTGGTTGTTGACGAAGGTGATGGTCGAACCACGGGCACCGGTGTCGAGTACTGGCACGTTCTTGTAGAGCTTCTCGACAAACTCCTGAGCCTTAGCTTCGCTGCCGTATTTCTGCTGGGCATAGGCCCAAGCCGCGAGGAAGTTCCAGCGCGCACCGCCGGAGGTTTTCGGGTTCGGGGTGATCACTTCCACGCCCGGTTTGACCAGGTCATCCCAGTCCTTGATGCCTTGCGGGTTGCCTTTGCGCACCAGGAACACGATGGTCGAGGTGTACGGCGTGCTCGATTGCGGCAGACGCTCCTGCCAGTTTTCCGGGATCAGCTTGCCGAGCTTGTACAGCTCATCGATATCACCGGCCAGAGCCAGGGTTACCACGTCAGCACGCAGGCCATCGATTACTGCACGGGCTTGCTTGCCTGAACCACCGTGGGACTGCTGAATGGTGATGGCTTCATTGCCCTGGGCTTGCCAGTGCTTGTTGAACGCGGCGTTGAATTCACTGTACAGCTCGCGGGTCGGGTCGTAAGACACGTTGAGCAGGGTTTCAGCGGCGGCCACCGGGCCTGCAAAAATGGCGCTGGCCAGGGCAGCGAGGGCAAAACGGCGAATGGACATGGTGCAGCTCCTAAAATTTTCGAGTGTTTGTTGGTTTGTATTTAGGGGTTGGCGGTCAACAACGCATTCGCGGGTGACAGCTGCAATACCGGTGTGTGCTCATGGTTTCTGCTCGGTTCATGCTCACACCCTCCGGTGGTCCAGTCGGGTTTTGAGGCTCGGTGTTGATTTAACGGGTCAGGCGTTCTTGCCGGCCGGAGCCTGCAAGCGGAATTTTTCCTTACGCTCGATCTGCACGACCTGGCCGTTGTGCACGGTGATTTCCACCGAGCCAAACTTCAGGCCGTTCAGTGCAGCCTGGATCTCGCGCAGGATGCTGGCCTCGTCCTGGCCTTCAAGGTTACGGAGGGTTGCGGTCATGGTAATGCTCCTTGAAATAGCCCCTATAAGCGGCGAAAACTGGCCGTAGTCAGTGGGCGTGGAGCGGATAGTAGAGAGACACCAATATTCTTAAAAATATTATTTAAGAACATTTATATACTTTTTTTGCATATACCAATCCATGACCTTCTTCCACAGAGAAATTGGATTTCAGGCATAAGCAAATAAGTTCTTATTCTTTTTGATATTCATCAGTACTCCCTACACTGCAGCCATTCACATCTGCAGGAGGGCGCACGATGCGCAACCAAACTATCCGTTACCTGATAGTGCCGGGCTGGCAAGGATCGGCCGACGAGCATTGGCAGAGCCACTGGCAGCGCAGCCTGCCGAACAGCGCCCGGGTGGAACAAGCCGACTGGCTAAACCCCAAGCGTGAAGACTGGGTCGCCGAACTGCAGCGCAGCATCGCCAGCGATCCGCGCCCGACCATCCTGATAGCCCATAGCTTGGGCTGCATCACCGTGGCGCATTGGGCAGCTCACGCCCCCGTGGAATCGCTGCGCCGGGTAAGGGCCGCGCTCCTGGTCGCCCCAGCCGATGTGGAACGGTCCAACTGCCCGCCAGCGCTGCAGAATTTTGCCCCGATTCCCCAGCACTCACTGCCCTTCCCCAGCCAGTTGGTGGGCTCGGATAACGACGCCGCCGCCAGTGCCGCACGGGCTATCGAAATGGCCCGTGATTGGGGCAGTGATGTGGCGATTCTCAGCGGCGCTGGGCATATCAATGTGAAATCGGGACATCAGCGTTGGGAGCAAGGTTTTGCCTACCTGTATCGCTTGCAGAGCCGTATCGAACAAGCCGACCGCCGCCGCGCCTGAAAAGCCAATCGCCCGAACGGCCGCAGGCCCTGTAAAGATCATGCAACCTGCCTGCTCGCAATCCGAGCCGGGCTGGAGACTCGTTGATGAGCCAGAACAATTTCGGTGGCCAACCGCTGCTGACCTTTCCCGATGCGGAAAAAAGCCCGCTAAGCATCCGCGCCAAAGCGCTGGTGTTTATCGATCCCCGCTCCCGGCAGCTACGCGACCAGGTCGAGCTGCTTGCCACACAACCTTTACCGCTGCTGATTGAAGGTGAAACCGGCACCGGTAAAGAGTTGTTGGCGCGGCATATCCACCGCGCCAGCGAACGGCCGGGGTTGTTTGTCGCGCTCAGCTGCAGCGGCCTCAGCAGCAAGCATGCCCAGGCAGAACTGTTCGGCTATGCCGCCGGCGCCTATCAAGGCAGCGCCAGCAGCCGGGCCGGCTGGTTTGGCTCGGCCAACAACGGCACCCTGTATCTGGATGAAATCGGCGACCTGCCGCTGCCGCTGCAAGCTGAACTGCTTAGCGCCCTGGAAACCGGTGAAGTGCTGCGGGTCGGCGCCAGCCAGCCGAGCCCGGCGGATGTCAGACTGCTGGCTGCAACCAGCATCGACCTGGCTCAGGCCGTGGCAGCTGGCAAATTCAATGAGCGGCTATACGGTTATCTCAGCGACGGCCGCCTTGAACTGCCGCCACTGCGTGAACGCATCGGCGATATTCTGCCCCTGGCGGAATACTTCCTCGGCATCTACGCCCAGCGCCTGAGTCTGCCGCTGCCAGTCATCAGCGAGGCGGCGCAGCAGCGTTTGGAAGCCCACCGCTGGCCGGGCAATACCCGCGAGCTCGAGAACGTTATCCACTTCGCCCTGCTGGTCAGCAGCGGTGAGGAAATCCTCAGCCGGCACCTCAACCTGACGGGCAGCGTTGCGCCCCTGACGGCTATTCAGCAGGGCCTTGAACAGCTGCTTGGCGATGCCGACCCGAGCCAGCTGGCTAGCCTGCGTCAGTTGCTGCAGCACACCGAACAGCGTCTGAACCAGCTCGGCGGTTAAACGCCTGGCCCCTTGGCCAGTTCGGCCTGCAGCCAATCGACAAATACCTGAGTCAAACGCTGGCGACGTTTGCGCTCAGGTAGCACCAGGTAGTAGCCCAGCTCCGAATGCGCGACTTCATCGCCCACACGGCACAGCAGGTTCTGCGTCAGCAGTTCATCGACCAGATGCCGCCAGCCGATGGCCACACCCTGCCCGGCGATAGCAGCCTGAATCAGCAGCGTGTAATTGTCGAAACGCAGGCTGCCCGGACTTGGCGTTTGCTGCAGGCCAAAAGCGCGAAACAGTCCCGCCCAATCGAACCAACGCGAGCGGTTTTCCGGGCGCAGATGCAGCAGCGGCAAGCTGGCCAGCGCAGCCGGTGGCAAAGGTAGATCGCGCCCCTTGAGCAGCTGCGGGCTGCACACCGGGAACACCTCTTCGCGAAACAGCAGCTGCGCCTCGGCGTGCTTGAAGCGGCCATCGCCGAAGTTGATCGCCACATCAATCTCCGCCGGCAGCGCGCCCTGATCACGCTCGCTGGTAATCAGGCTGACATCCACCTCCGGATGCAGCTGGTGGAAACGCTGCAAGCGCGGCATCAGCCAGTAGGCGGCAAAGGCAAAGTCGGTGGCCACCTGCAGCACCTCATGCTGCTGTTGCGCAGTTACGGCCTGCAGACCGGCATCCAGGCTCTGTAGGCCGTCCTGCACATAGCGCAGCAACAGCTCGCCGGCATCGGTGAGGACGATGCCGCGATAGACCCGATCAAACAGGCGCGTGGCCAGCTGCTGCTCCAGGCGTTTGATCTGCTGACTGATCGCCGGCTGGCTGGTGCCCAGCTCGCTGGCTGCGGCGGTAAAGCTCAGCTGACGCGCGGCGGATTCGAACACCCGCAGCACATCCAGCGACACGCCATCGATGCTTTTAAACATAAACTGTGGTTATCCAATGCATGTACTAACAGCAGGTTTACCAGGATTTTTGTTAGCTGGATGATCAAGCCAGCACTGTCGCATAAATCTTTTATATGGAATACCGGCTGCCAT
>JBIHZW010000237.1:0-5825 GCA_044240245.1 Pseudomonas sp.
CCGCTCCAGCAGCCGGTCCGCCGCCTGCACGCCGATCCGCCAGGCGGTCGGCGTCGGCAGATTACGCACATCAACGCTGTAGAAATTGCGCCCGGTTGGTAGTACATCCAGGCGTCCGCGACTGGGCGCGCCACTCGGCCCGGCGGGAACAAACCGCCCGCTCAGCGCCGACAGCAAGCCGTGCATTTCCGCCGGGCCACAGGCATCCAGCAGCGGCGCAATCTGCTCACGTAAACGCTGCAGCACCTGACTACTTTCCGCACCCACGGATTCGAAATCCGCCGCGCCAATCAGCTGCAAGGCCAGTAACTCCAGACGTTCACGGGTATCACCGGCGCTGCGCCAGCTGTCATCGCTCAGGCTCTGCAACAGCGCCGGGCGCGGGCCATGCCAAGGCGCGGCCATCTCGCAATCGAGCGGATCGAAGTCCAGTTCCAGGTCGCGAGCCAGGGCGCGCAGCAGGCTGGCGTTGCCGCCCTGGCCGTCGCCCCGGGGAATGCGCAGCAGCGCCAGCAAAGTGTCGCGGCGCAGGGTGCCGGCGGGCGATTCGCCGAATACATGCAGGCCATCGCGGATCTGCGATTCCTTCAAGTCGCACAGATAGGCGTCGAGCTGCGGTAGCCAGCTATTGGGGTCTTCATTCAGCTGCAGGCCCAGTTCGCGGTCGAGGCTGGCCTCGCGCACCTTGAGCAGAATCTCGCCACGCAGCTCGGCGGCGCGGCGCAGATCAAGCTGGCTGGCTTCATAGTATTCGTCGGCCAGGCGCTCCAGATCGCGCAGCGGGCCGTAGCTTTCGGCGCGGGTCAGCGGCGGCATCAGGTGGTCGATAATCACCGCCTGGGTGCGCCGCTTGGCCTGCGCGCCCTCGCCCGGATCGTTGACGATAAACGGATAGATATTCGGCAGCGGGCCGAGAATCGCGCTCGGCCAGCACTGTTCGGACAGGCCGACGCTCTTGCCCGGCAGCCATTCCAGATTGCCGTGCTTGCCGACGTGGATCACCGCGTCACACGCAAAGGCCCGGCGCAGCCAGCAGTAGAACGCCAGATAGCCATGGGGCGGCACCAGATCGGGATCGTGATACACCGCCGCGGCATCCAGCTGATAACCGCGCGCCGGCTGGATGCCGACAAAGGTCAAACCAAAGCGCAGGCCGGCGATCATCAGCCGGCCGCTGCGTTCTCCTCGGTACATGGGGTCCTGCTGCGGCTCGCCCCAGCGTTCGCGCACCGCCTGCTGGTTGGCCGGCGGCAGGCTGTGGAAGAACGCTAGATACTCATCCAGCGCCAGGCTCTGGGCGCAGGGCCGCGCGTCGAGCATGTCCAGATCATTGGTCACGCCGCCAAGCAGCTGGTGGATCAGCGCGGTGCCGCTGTCGGGCAGTTCTGCGACTGGGTAGCCCTGCTGCTGCAGGGCCTTGAGGATATTTAGCGCCGCCGCCGGGGTGTCCAGGCCGACGCCATTGCCGATGCGCCCGTCGCGGGTCGGGTAGTTGGCGAGGATCAGGGCGATGCGCTTGTCGGCGTTGCCTTTGTGCGCCAGGGCCATCCAGTTGCGCGCCAACTCAGCGACGAAATCCATGCCCGGCAGATGGGGCTGGTAACAAACCACATCACTCTGGCTGCGCTCACTGCGCCAGGCCAGACCCTTGAAGCTGATCGGCTGGGTAATTAGCCGGCCGTCCAGCTCAGGCAGCACGATATGCATGGCCAGGTCGCGCGAACCCAAGCCCTGGGCATTGCCTTGCCACTGCTCATGGTTATCCAGCGCACAAATGGCTTGCAGCACCGGAATATCGCGGCGGAAGGGTCGTGCGCTCGGCGCTTCCGGGTTGGACAGGGCAAATGCGGTGGTGTTGATAATCAGGCGGGCATCGGCTTCGTCCAGCCAGTCCTCGACCTGGGCCAGGCAGGCCGCCTCCTTAAGGCTGGCCACGGCAATCGGCAGCGGATTAAGGCCCTGGGCCTGCAAGCACTGGCAGAACACATCGATAAACCCAGTATTCGCCGCCTGCACCTGAGTGCGGTAGAACAGCAGCGCCGCCACCGGCGCATCGGCCTGCCAACGGGCGCGCCAATCGGCCAAGGTCGGGTTGGCCAGCTGCGGGTGATACAGGCCCACGCGCGGCAGGGGCTGCGGTTCTACCCAGGCATAGTCACGCTGCAGCCAGTGGCTGGCGATGCAGTTAAATAGCTGCGCCGCGTTACCTGCGCCGCCCTGGCGCAGGAACTGCCAGAGCCGCTCGGCGTCAGCCAGCGACACAGTGCTCAAGGCCATCAGCTCCGGATCAGGGTTGTCGCAACCCGGCACCATAATGACCTGCGCACCGCGCTCGGCCAGCTCGACCAACCGCTCGATGCCGTAACGCCAATAGCTGACGCCGCCGTGCACGGAAATCAGGATGACCTTGGCGTGCTGCAACACCTGCTCGACGTAGAGATCCACCGAGGCGTGATTGCTCAGCTGCGCCGGGCTGGCCAGACGCAGGCTGGGGTAATCCGCCGGCAGCTGCCGCGCCACTTCGGCCAGCAACGAAAGGTGCGAATCGCCGGTGCACAGAATCACCAGCTCGGCTGGGGTCTGGCCAAGGTCGGCGATGCTGTCGAGCGGCAGCTGGCTGCCGGGCTGGGTGCGCAGCAGGTGCATGCGGGCTTAGCCTGCCAGAGCGGCGTTGAGCTCGGCTTCGATAGCGACTTGATCCAGGGTCTGGCCAATCACCACCAGGCGGGTGATACGCGCCTCATCGGCCTGCCAGGCGCGGTCGAAGTGTTTGTCGAAACGCTGGCCGACGCCTTGCAGCAGCAGGCGCATCGGCTTGCCGGGAATCGCCGCAAAACCCTTGATCCGTAGAATGCCGTGAGTGCTCACAGCGGCTTTCAGCGCTTGCAGCAGACGGGCTTCTTCGGCCTCAGGTAGCTCCAGGTGGAACGAGGCGAATTCGTCGTGATCGTGGTCTTCATGGCCTTCCAGGTCATGGTGGGTCTTGCGGCCCTCGATATGCAGCTCGGTCTCGCAGTTCAGGCCTAGCAGCACGTCCAGCGGCAGCTCGCCGCCATGGGCTTCGATGATTTTCACCGCCGGCGGCAGCTCCTCGGCCACTTCGGCGCGCACCGCAGCCAGAGCGGCGGCGTCGAGCAGGTCGGCCTTGTTGAGAATCACCAGGTCGGCGCTGGCCAGTTGGTCGGCAAACAACTCGTGCAGCGGCGATTCGTGGTCGAGATTGGGGTCGAGCTTGCGCTGTGCATCGACCTGATCGGGGAAGGCGGCGAAGGTGCCGGCGGCCACGGCCGGGCTGTCGACTACGGTGATGACCGCATCCACTGTGCAGGCGTTACGGATTTCCGGCCAGTTAAAGGCTTGTACCAGCGGCTTGGGCAGAGCCAGGCCGGAGGTTTCAATCAGGATATGGTCCAGCTCGCCACGGCGTGCCACCAGCTCGCGCATCACCGGGAAAAACTCTTCCTGCACGGTGCAGCACAGACAGCCGTTGGCCAGCTCGAAGATGCGGCCGTTGGCTTCTTCTTCGCTGCAACCGATAGAGCACTGCTTGAGGATTTCGCCGTCGATGCCCAGCTCGCCAAACTCGTTGACGATCACCGCAATACGCCGCCCATCGGCATGGCCGAGCATATGCCGCAGCAGGGTGGTTTTGCCGGCGCCGAGAAAGCCGGTAACGATGGTGACGGGAAGTTTGGCGAGGGTTTGCATGGCGAGTCCTGCGTGACGTCGAAAGAAGGACGAGCAGGAGGCGGCACAGACATGACAGCCACGGGGCGTCAGCCAACACCACCGGATCACCCCGCCCGGTTGTCGAAAACGTGACGAGGCAGGTCTCCTGGCTCACGACCGGGCTGGCGTAGATACGCCGGCCAATCCCTTCGCCTTCCCGCGCTGACGCAGTGGCTGTTGTGCTGCAGCGCTTGGGCGGCAGAACAACGCAAGGGTACGAGTCGTTCACAGTTGCGGGGGCAGCCAGGGCATTCACCCTGTTCCCTCTTAGCTTCATGGGCATGCCCACGAAGAACCTCGAACGCGACAAGGCTACGCAGGCCACAGCAGCCGGTCAATCGCGGTTGACCACTGCCGGCCGCCATGTTGAGCTACGCCGCCTCACACACCGAGCGCCACAGATGATCCCCAGCCACGCCCTTCACCACTCCGCTGCCGCCGTTCAGGTGGTCGCCGGGCTGGGCTGCCGCAGTGGCTGCAATGTGGAGGACTTGCTCAGCCTGCTGCTGCACAGCTTGCAGGCGCACGGCCTGGCTGTGGATAACCTGGCAGGATTGGCCAGCATCGCGCATAAACGCGACGAGCCGGGTCTGCTGGCATTGGCCGAACGCCTTGGTCTACAGCTGAGCTGCTTTAGCGCAGCCGAACTGCAGCCTTATCAGCACGAGACTCAAGGCTCGCCACTCACCCTGGCCGCCACCGGCAGCCCGGCCGTCGCCGAACCCTGCGCCCTGGCCCTGGCCACGCTTCTGGGCGGCAATGCTGCCCGCCTGCTCGGCGAGAAAACCCGCAACGCCAGCGCCACCTGCGCGCTGGCGTCGATTGCACCCAAGGATGTGTCATGACCGTCTACTTTATCGGCGCCGGCCCCGGCGACCCCGAGCTGATTACCGTCAAAGGCCAGCGCCTGCTGCGCAGCTGCCCGGTGATTCTCTATGCCGGCTCGCTGGTGCCGGAAGCGGTGCTAGAAGGCCATAGCGCCGAACAGGTGATCAACACCGCCGAGCTGCATCTGGATGAAATCATCGAGCTAATCCGCCAGGCCGATGACAAAGGCCGGGACGTGGCCCGCGTGCACTCCGGCGACCCGTCGCTGTATGGCGCGATTGGCGAGCAGATCCGCCACCTGCGCCGGCTGGGCATTGCCTTCGAAATCATTCCTGGGGTGACCGCCACCGCCGCCTGCGCCGCCCTGCTGGAAAGCGAGCTGACCTTGCCCGAGGTGTCGCAGACGCTGATCCTCACGCGCTACGCCAGCAAGTCGAACATGCCCGAGGGCGAGGCACTGGGCGACTTGGCGCGCCACGGCGCGACCATGGCCATCCACCTGGGCGTGGTGCACCTGAGCAAGATCGTCACTGAGCTGATGCCGCATTACGGCGCGGATTGCCCGATTGCCGTGGTCCATCGCGCCAGCTGGCCGGATCAGGACTGGGTCAGCGGCACCCTCGCCACCATCGAAGAACAGGTGCGCGCCAAGGGCTTTCGCCGCACCGCGCTGATCCTGGTCGGCCGCGTGCTGCACGCCGAACAGTTCGCCGACTCGGCGCTGTACAACGCCGAACATCGGCATCTGTTCAGATCAGCGGACGACTAGCTTAGAGATGGATCTCCGCGCCCTTGATGCCGAGTAGACGCAGCTCTTCGATCAGGCCATTGAGGTCGGCGAAGGACTCCACCTGCTCCTGGTCATCGACCAGAAAGAAGCTGGTGCCCGCGCCTTTCTTCAACAGCACGATCCACTCCCGGGTGTTGGCCGGGTTGGCGATGATATGGGTATCAAAGAGCACGCCCTGGGCCTGCTTGCTCTTTATATCTTCACGCCGCATCGGCCAGCCCCTGCTTACTCAACCGTTACGCTCTTGGCCAGGTTGCGCGGCTGGTCGACATCGGTGCCCTTGAGCACGGCGACGTAGTACGACAGCAGCTGCAGCGGAATTGTGTAGAGGATCGGCGCCAGGGCGTCGTGGATATGCGGCATGTTCACCACGTGGGTGCCCTCGCCATTGCTCATGCCGGCCTGCTCATCGGCAAACACCACCAGCTCGCCGCCACGGGCGCGCACTTCCTGCAGGTTGGATTTGAGCTTTTCCAGC
>JBIHZW010000238.1:0-5787 GCA_044240245.1 Pseudomonas sp.
CGCACAGGGTAAGAATCTTGATGTTGTCAGCCGAGCGCGCCAGACGGCGCAGCTCTTTGGCGACCTGGTCGGCCAGCTCGCGGGTCGGGCACAGCACCAGCGCCTGACAACCGAAGAAGCGCGGGTTGAGCGGGTTGAGCAGGCCGATGCCGAAGGCCGCGGTTTTGCCACTGCCGGTCTTGGCCTGGGCAATCAGGTCCATGCCCTTGAGCATGACGGGCAGGCTCTGCGCCTGAATCGGGGTCATCTCGGTGTAACCGAGCGACTCGAGGTTCGCCAACATGGCGGCGGAAAGCGGCAGAGAAGAGAAAGCGGTGTTGGTCACGGTACAGGCCTGCTAAACGAAATGGCGTGCAGTGTAACAGGCTGCGCCCTACGCCCTGACGTTAACAGGCAGCCGGTCGTGGGCTGGCGCGGCTTAGAACCTTATTTACGATCTCGCGAGCTAGAGCCATGCAAGGCAAAAACAGGCGAGGAAGCGGAGTTTACTGGTGTAAATGAGCATTCCGAGCCTGTTTTTAACGCAGCAGGGCCGACGCGCAGCAGATCGTAAAAAGGTTCTAGAACAGGTCGATCGGGTCGACGTCTAACGACCAACGCACGGCGCGGCCACTGGGCATCTGTTCCAGGGCCAGCATCCAGCTATTCAGCAGACGATGCAGCGGCGCGCGGGCGTTGGCTTGCACCAGCAGCTGGGCGCGGTAACGACCAGCACGGCGTTCCATCGGTGCGGGGACCGGGCCGAGCAGTTCGATGCCGCTGAGTTTCAGCTCATTGAGTAGCAGCTCGGCTTCCGTACAGGCTTCGTCGAGAAAGCCTTCGGCCTGACCGGGCTTATGGGCTTCGGCGCGCAGCAGGGCGAGGTGGCAGAACGGCGGCAAGCCGGCACCGCGACGTTCACTCAGGGCCTGTTCGGCGAAGGCGAAGTAGCCCTGCTCGGTCAGTTGCACCAATAAAGGATGGTCGGCCAGGTGACTCTGGATAATCACCTTGCCCGGCTCTTCGGCACGCCCTGCGCGGCCGGCGACCTGCACGATCAGCTGGGCCATGCGTTCGCTGGCGCGAAAATCCGCCGAGAACAGGCCGCCATCGGCATCGAGAATCGCCACCAGGGTCACGCGCGGGAAGTGGTGGCCCTTGGCGAGCATCTGCGTGCCGACCAGGATGCACGGCTCGCCGCGCTGCACTGTGTTGAACAGGGTGGTCATGGCTTCCTTGCGCGAGGTGCTGTCGCGGTCGACGCGCAACACCGGCACGTCGGGGAAGAGAATCTCCAGGCGCTCTTCGGCGCGCTCGGTGCCAGCGCCGACCGGGCGTAGGTCGACGTTATTGCATTTCGGGCAGTTGCTCGGCTGGCGCTCGACGTGGCCGCAGTGGTGGCAGCGCAGCTCGCGCGAGCGCTGGTGCACGGTCATCCGCGCGTCGCAACGCGGGCATTCCGATAGCCAGCCGCAGTCGTGACACAGCAGCGTCGGGGCGAAACCGCGGCGGTTGAGGAACACCAGCACCTGCTGGCCGGCTTGCAGGGTCTGGGCGATGGCCTGCTGCATCGGCCCGGAGATGCCGGAATCCAGCGGCCGGCTTTTTACATCCAGGCGCAGAAAGCGCGGCTGCTTGGCACCGCCGGCGCGTTCACGCAGATGCAGCATGGCATAGCGACCGCTGTGGGCGTTGTGCAGGCTTTCCAGCGAAGGCGTTGCCGAGCCCAGGACAATCGGGATGTTTTCCTGATGTGCACGCACCACGGCTAGATCGCGGGCGTGGTAGCGCAGGCCTTCCTGCTGTTTATAGGAGGCGTCGTGCTCTTCGTCGATGATGATCAGTCCCGGGCGCTGCATGGGGGTGAACAGCGCCGAGCGGGTGCCGATGATGATGTCCGCCTCGCCGTCGCGCGCCGCCAGCCAGGCGTCCAGGCGTTCGCGGTCATTCACTGCAGAATGCAGCAGGGCGATGCGCGCGTTAAAGCGCTGCTCGAAGCGCGCCAGGGTCTGCGGACCGAGGTTGATCTCCGGGATCAGCACCAGGGCCTGCTTGCCGGCCTCCAGGGTTTCGCGGATCAGCTGCAGGTATACCTCGGTCTTGCCGCTGCCGGTCACCCCGGCCAGGAGAAAGGCGTTGAAGCTGCCGAGGCCCGAGCGAATCGCTTCGCTGGCCGCGCGCTGTTCGGCATTCAGCGGCAGTTCCGGTTGGGCCAGCCAGTTGGCGTGGCGCTCGCTGGGTGCATGGCGGCGCACTTCGACCTTGACCAGGCCTTTTTCCAGCAACAGATCGAGGCTGTCCTTGTTCAGCTGGAGTTTGCTCAGCAGTGGATGAGCGACGCCGTGGGGGTGTTGGGCTAGGGTTCGCAGTGCGTCGCGCTGGCGCGGTGCGCGGCTCAGGCGCGGATCATCTAGCTGCGCGCCTTCAGTGATCGACCAGAAGCGCTGCTGGCGTACTTCCGCCGGCTCGCCCTGGCGCAGCAGCACCGGCAACGCCCAGCTCAGGGTGTCGCCAAGGCTGTGCTGGTAGTACTGCGCGGTCCACAGGCACAGCTTGAAAAGCGCCGGTGGCAGCGGCGATTGGGCATCCAGTAGCTGCAGGGCGGGTTTGAGTTTGTCCGCCGGGACTTCGCTGTGCTCGGTCACCTCAATCAGGATGCCGATCATCTCGCGTCGCCCAAACGGCACACACAGCCGTGCGCCTGGCTGCAAGGCGCTGCGCGGCACACCGGGCGGGGCACGGTAGTCGAACAGGCGGCGCAGCGGCGAGGGCAGGGCGAGGCGCAGAATAACGTCGGGCACGCGATAGGGCTCCTGGTTGCAGGGCGCGATCTTAGCATGCAGCCAGTCGACGGCCGGCCTTGCGTCGCTGCGGTGCTCTGGTATTATCGCCGGCCTAATTCCGTGCGGTACCTGACAATAGTGTCTGGTGGCGGCACGACAGCCCTGAGGAATCACCATGAAAGCCGATATCCACCCGAACTATGTAGCCATCACCGCCACCTGCAGCTGTGGCAACGTGATCGAAACTCGCTCCACCATGGGCAAGGCTCTGAGCCTGGACGTGTGCAACGAGTGCCACCCGTTCTACACCGGCAAGCAGAAAATGCTGGATACCGGCGGCCGTGTTGATCGCTTCAAGCAGCGTTTCGGCATGTTCGGCGCCAAGCAGTAAGCTTGCGCGCAGCGACGGAGACCCACATGGGTTACCCCGCGCTACTGAAAAAGGCGTCCCTAGTGGGCGCCTTTTTCGTTTTCGGCGTTTATGCAGGCGCCGCCCTGGCGTTCTGCCCGGCCCCCGGCAAGCTGCCCAGCGCCAAGGTGCAGCGGGTGGTGGATGGCGACACCCTGCGTCTGGTCGATGGGCGTAATGTGCGCTTGATCGGTTTGAACAGTCCGGAAATGGGCCGCCAAGGCCGCTCTGCCGAGCCTTTCGCCGAAGCCGCGCGCAAGCGTTTGCAGGCCCTGGTAGCGGCCAGCGATGGTCTGATCTCGTTGCAGTACGGTCAGCAGGCCAAGGATCATTACGGGCGCACCCTGGCGCACGCCTATGACCGCCGTGGGCGTAACCTGGAGGCGCAGTTGCTCGCCGAGGGCCTAGGCTATCTGGTAGCGGTTGCGCCCAATCTGGCGCTGGTGCAGTGCCAGCAAGCCGCCGAGCGCAGTGCGCGGCAGGCACGTGCCGGGCTCTGGCGGCGTTCGCCGGTGCAAGCCGCTGAGCGGTTGAACAGCGGCGGCTTTGCCTTGGTGCAGGGCCAGGTTGAGCGTGTCGAGCGCAATGGCGGCGGGCTCTGGTTGGAAATGGGCGATGCGCTGGTGCTGCATATTGCTCCCCGGGCGTTGGGCAATTTTGATCTGCGTGCTGTCCAAGGCCTTGAAGGTCGCAAGGTCGAGGCCCGCGGCTGGGTTATCGACCGCTCCAAGCGTGGCGGTTTGCGCGCTGGGCAGGCGCGCTGGATGCTGCCGTTGACCGATAAGGCCATGTTGGAGGTGTTGCCATGACTCTGCGCGTACTGACGTTATTCGTCCTGCTGCTGCAACTGGCAGGCTGTGCGGTCAATCCGGCCACCGGCCGCAGCAATTTCGTGATGATGAGCGAGCAGCAGGAGCTGGATCTCGGTCGCCGCTACAACCAGGAAATCCTTAAGCAGAACCCACGCTACGCCGACGAGAAACTGCAGGCCTATGTACAGCAGATCGGTGAGCGGGTGGCGAAGAACAGCCACCGCAACCAGCTGGCCTATCAGTTCACCGTGGTCGACAGCCCGGACATCAACGCCTTTGCCCTGCCGGGTGGCTACATCTATATCCATCGCGGGCTGCTGGCCTACCTCAGCTCGGAAGCCGAACTGGCCGCCGTGCTCGGTCACGAAGTAGGCCACGTTACCGCCCGGCACAGCGTGCAGCAGCAGAGCCAGTCAACTGCCTGGGGCCTGCTGGGTCAGGCCGTGGCGATTGGTACCGGCGTGGGTGCTGCTGCCGATGTCACCGGAGTGCTGGGCAGCGCTTTTGTGCGTGGTTATGGCCGTGATATGGAACTGGAGGCAGACGGCCTCGGCGCGCAGTACCTGGCCCGCAGCGGCTATGACCCGCAGGCGATGATCGAAGTGGTCAAGGTGCTGAAGAATCAGGAAGACTTCGCCCGCGACCAGGCTGCCGCGCGCGGTGAGGCGCAGCCGGCTGGCGGTTACCACGGGCTGTTCGATACCCACCCGGATAACGATCGGCGTTTGCAGCAGGTGCTGGGCCCGGCGCGGGCTTTGGCCACCGGCCAGCAGGAGGTCAATCGCGAGGCCTTTCTCAAACGCCTGGAAGGCTTGCCCTTTGGTGATTCTGCCGAAACCGGCGTGCGGCGCGGCCAGCGTTTCTATCATGCCGATCTGAACTTCACCCTGGCGTTTCCCAAGGGCTGGAGTCTGCTCAATCGCCCGGATGCGCTGATCGGTCACACCGCCGATCAGCAAGCGTTTATTGCCATGACCCTGGAAGATAACCCGCAGAACCTGACGCCGGCTGAGTTGCTACGTCAGCGCGTCGGCGGTCAACGGCTGGTGGCCGGGGTTGAGTTACAGCAGGCTGGCCTCAAGGGCTATAGCGCGGTAATCCCAGGCAATGCCGCCAAGCGCGTGGCGGTTATCCAGCAGGGTGCGCGGGTTTATCTGTTTGTTGGTGCGGTGCGTGGTCGCGCCTCGCTGGAAAGCCAGGATGAGCAGTTTCTCAGCGTGATCAAAAGCTTCCGGCCGATGACCAGTGCCGAGTACCAGCAGGCGCAGCCGCTGCGCCTACATATGGTCAAGGCCAAGCCGGGGCAAACCATCGAAGCATTGGCCAAAGGCAGCAAGTTGCCGGGCGACGCGCTGAAGACCCTGCGCCTGCTGAATAACCTCTACCCGACAGGTCAGCCGCGTGCTGGCGACTGGCTGAAGGTCGTGCGCTAGGGCCTGCGTGCGCATCCGGACTTGCCAGTCTTGTGCAGCTGTATACAACTTGCGTATCCTCGGCCGCCTGCCTGTTCAACAGCCCAAAGCGGAAATGCCAACATGTCTGATTTGAAAACAGCCGCTCTCGAATATCACGCCAAACCCCGTCCGGGTAAGCTGAGTGTCGAGCTAACCAAGCCCACCGCAACCGCACGCGATCTGTCCCTGGCCTACAGCCCGGGCGTCGCTGAGCCTGTGCGCGAAATCGCGCGTGATCCGGAGCTGGCGTACCGCTACACCGGCAAAGGCAACCTGGTGGCAGTCATTTCCGACGGTACAGCTATTCTGGGTCTCGGTGATCTCGGCCCGCTGGCTTCCAAGCCGGTGAT
>JBIHZW010000239.1:0-5776 GCA_044240245.1 Pseudomonas sp.
CGATCCGGGTGGAAAGGCTCAAGCGCCTCGGTCTTCTCACCCATACCGATAAACTTGATCGGCTTGCCGGTAATCGCTCGCACCGACAACGCCGCACCGCCGCGCGCATCACCGTCGACCTTGGTCAGCACTACGCCAGTCAGCGGCAGCGCATCATTAAAGGCCTTGGCGGTATTGGCGGCATCCTGGCCGGTCATGGCGTCGACCACGAACAGGGTTTCCACCGGCTTGATCGCCGCGTGCAGCGCCTGGATCTCCGCCATCATTTCGGCATCGATAGCCAGACGACCGGCGGTATCGACGATCACTACATCAATAAACTTGAGTTTGGCTTCCTTGATCGCTGCTTCAGCGATATCCACCGGCTTCTGACTGAGATCGGAGGGGAAGAAGGTCACGCCAATATCGTTAGCCAGGGTTTCCAGCTGTTTGATTGCCGCCGGACGGTAGACGTCGGCAGACACCACCATCACAGTCTTTTTCTTGCGCTCTTTAAGGAAGCGCGCAAGCTTGCCAACGGTGGTGGTCTTACCCGCACCTTGCAGACCCGCCATCAGCACCACGGCTGGCGGCACGGCATTCAGCGCCAGGTCTTCGTTGGCTGCGCCCATCAGCTCTTCGAGTTCGGCACGGACGATCTTCACAAACGCCTGGCCCGGCGTCAGGCTCTTCGACACCTCAGTGCCGACCGCACGATCCTTGACCTTATTAACGAAGTCCTTAACCACCGGCAAGGCAACGTCAGCCTCAAGCAAGGCCATGCGCACTTCACGCAAGGTGTCCTTGATGTTGTCTTCGCTCAGCTTGGCTTTGCCAGTGACATTTCGCAGGGTCTGCGAGAGGCGGTCAGTCAAATTTTCGAACATGCGCGTTCCTTTCAGGCTCAGTCGAGCCGAGGGTGGGCTTGCAACAGGTCGCGGATTATAGCGAAGACTACGAGGCACCGACACCGCCAGACGCTTTCGTGGCGCACGGGTTGTATGCCACACTGGCCGCCTTTCGGGTTTGCCTGACAAGGATTTATGCACCCTCTGCTACCCAGCCTCGCCGCTGCCTGCCTCTATGCCGGAGCCGCACTCTATCAATGCCTGCGCCTGCAACAGCGCAGCACGTCCAACAAGCGCCTGCTGGTTGCACTCGGCACACTGGCGTTGCTACTGCACGGCAGCAGCCTGTTTCTGCAGATGTTCGATACCAGCGGTCTGTCGCTGGACTTCTTCAAGGCCGCCAGCCTGATTGCCGCTGCGGTTATTCTGCTGACGCTGCTGGCCTGCATGCGAATCCCGGTGGAAAACCTGCTGTTACTGCTATTCCCCCTGGGCTTTGTCACCGTTCTGCTCGCCCAGTTTATGCCGAGCGGCACCACCCAGGCCATTGATGAAGCGCCCGGCATCCTGGCGCATATCCTGCTGTCGATCACCGCCTACGGCATGCTGACCATTGCCGTGTTCCAGTCGTTGTTGCTGCTACTGCAGGACCATCAGCTCAAGCACAAGCACCCGTCCGGACTGATCAAGAACTTCCCGCCTCTGCAAACCATGGAAAGCCTGCTATTCGGCTTTCTCTGGGCCGGTTGGGCATTGCTGTCACTCTCGCTGCTGTCTGGCGCGCTGTTTATCAGCGACCTGTTTGCCCAGCATCTGGCGCATAAAACCATCCTGTCGTGCTTTGCCTGGGTGGTGTTTGCCGTGCTGTTGTGGGGCCGCCACCAACTCGGCTGGCGCGGCCACAAAGCCATTCGCTGGACCCTCGCGGGCTTCTGCCTGCTGATGCTGGCCTATTTCGGCAGCAAGCTGGTTCGCGAATTCATCCTGCATATCTGAGACCCCTTCCGTGGACGACCTTCACTCCAGCTACCTGCTTGGGCTGCTGATTTTTCTGATTCTTTGCTCGGCATTCTTCTCCAGTTCGGAGACCGGGATGCTCAGCCTCAACCGCTATCGCCTCAAGCATATGGCCAAGGAAGGGCATAAGGGCGCCAAGCGCGTAACCACTCTGCTCAGCCGCCCAGACCGCCTGCTCGGCACGATTCTGGTTGGCAACAACGTGGTCAATATCCTCGCCGCCTCCATCGCCACCGTGCTGGCCGTGGACATCTGGGGCGAAGCCGGGATCGCGATTGCTACCGCAGGCCTGACCATCGTCGTGCTGATTTTCGGCGAAATCACCCCGAAAACCCTGGCAGCCCTGCGTCCGGAACTGGTGGCTTTTCCCGCCAGCCGCTTGCTGCTGCTGCTGCAACGCCTACTTTACCCAGTGGTGTGGACCACCAGCACCATCAGCAACGTGCTGCTGCGCCTGCTGGGTATCGACCCGTCGCAACGCGCCAGCGACAGTTTGTCTACCGAAGAGCTGCGCAGCGTGGTGCGCGAGTCCGGTGCCGGCATGCCGAAGAATCGCCAGAACATGCTGCTCGGCATCCTAGATCTTGAGCGGGTGACGGTGGATGACATCATGATTCCGCGCAACGAAGTCACCGGCATCAACCTCGATGACGACCTTGAAAGCATCATCAGCCTGCTGACCAACACCACCCACACGCGCCTGCCGGTGTTCCGCACCGATATCAATCAGATCGAAGGCATCGTGCATATGCGCCAGATTGCCCGGCTGCTGACGCACAACGAGCTGAGCAAAGAGGCGCTACTAGCGGCCTGCAACGAGCCCTACTTCGTACCCGAAGGCACGCCGCTGTCGACTCAGCTGATCAATTTTCAGAAGCAGAAACGCCGGATCGGCATCGTTGTCGATGAGTACGGCGACGTGATCGGCATCGTTACCCTGGAAGACATCCTCGAAGAAATCGTCGGTGACTTCAGCAACCAGGACACGCTGCGCAGCCCGGACATTCACCCTCAGGAAGACGGCACCCAGGTAATCGACGGCGCCGCCTATATCCGCGAAATAAACAAAGCGCTGGACTGGCACCTGCCCTGCGATGGGCCGAAAACCCTCAACGGCCTGGTTACCGAAGCACTGGAAAGCATCCCCGACAGCGCCGTGTGCCTGAAGATCGGCCCATATCGCCTGGAAATTCTGCAGTCGTCAGAGAACCGGGTAAAAAGCGTGCGCGCCTGGCAAACCAAACCTAAGGCACGCGCCGAGCCACCGGCACCAAACTGACAGCCAGCCCCTGCGCCCACACGCGATAGCCCAGACCTGACGGGTGATAACCATCACGTGCCAGGTACTCGGCGGAAAACTCCAGCTCAACTGCGTGATGCCCTGCCCCCAGGCTTGCCGCTAGCTGACGCAAGCGCGCATCCAGCAGGCTGGCACGCATACCGAGCAAACGCCGCAGCAGCCAGGGCAAGGCGCTGAAATGCTGCAGCGGCGGCACACTGCTAAACGCCACTCGAGCACCACGCGCGGCCAACGCTTCAGCCATGCCGCCGAGCGCGGCATCCCAACGTGGCAATGAGGTCAGGTGAGTGGTGTCATTGACGCCGAACACCAGCAGCGCCAGATCAAAGGGCTGATCCAGCACCTGCGGCAATAGCCGCTCATGGGCCTGCGCGGCCGTAATGCCGTTCTCGCCGCACGCACGCCAGGCAACCGGATGGCCGCAACGCGCAGCCAGAGCAGTAGCCAGTTGCCCGACCAGCGCAGAATTAAGCTCATCCACGCCCACGCCGACCACGGTCGACTCGCCCAGCACCAGCAAGCGTAATGGCTCGCCCGGTAAATTCGCGCCTGCCACGCCGCTCAACAACCCTGCGGCTGGTGGCAAACGCAGCGTGTTACGGCGCGTGCGCAGCGCCAGCGGCAAGGCAATCGGCGCCAACAACAGCAACCCTAGCCACCAGGCATAGGGGCGCCAGGCATTCACAGCTCGACCTTAACCGCCTGCGCCGCACGCGTGGCCTTGGCCCGTGCGGCCTGCAAGGATTCATCCCGCGCCAGCGCCACGCCCATACGGCGCTGGCCGCTGACTTCCGGCTTACCGAACAGGCGCAAAGCGGTATCCGGCTCTGCCAGCGCCGCGCCGAGATTACCGAAACTGACCTGCTGCGACTCGCCCTCGACCAATATCACCGCAGAAGCCGATGGGCCGAACTGACGGATAGCCGGAATCGGCAAGCCAAGAATCGCCCGCGCATGCAGGGCAAACTCGGATAGATCCTGAGAAATCAGGGTGACCAGGCCGGTGTCGTGCGGGCGCGGCGATATCTCGCAGAACCACACCTGATCACCTTTGACGAACAGCTCGACGCCAAACAGCCCGCGCCCACCTAGCGAACCGGTAACCGCCAGGGCGATACGCTCAGCCTCGGCCTGAGCCTTAGCGCTCATCGGCTGCGGCTGCCAGGATTCTTGGTAATCGCCCTTAACCTGCCGATGACCAACAGGCGCACAGAAGGTGGTGCCACCGCTGTGGCACACGGTAAGCAGGGCGATTTCATAATCAAAATCGATAAAGCCCTCGACTATCACACGCCCTTTGCCGGCGCGGCCACCGGCCTGGGCGTAATCCCAGGCGGCTTGCAGATCATCCAGGCTTTTCAGCACCGACTGGCCCTTGCCCGAAGAACTCATGATCGGTTTGATCAGACAGGGAAAGCCGATGCTCTCGACTGCGGCGCGGCACTGCTCGAAGGAGTCGGCAAACTGATAAGGCGAAGTCGGCAGGCCCAGCTCTTCGGCAGCCAAGCGGCGAATGCCTTCACGGTTCATGGTCAGCTGCGCGGCGCGGGCGCTGGGGATCACGGTAAAGCCTTCATTCTCCAGCTCGACCAGGGTCGCGGTGGCGATGGCTTCAATTTCCGGCACGATGTAATGCGGCTGCTCCAGCTCGATCACCGCCCGCAGGGCGTCGCCATCGAGCATATTGATCACGTGGCTGCGATGGGCCACCTGCATGGCCGGCGCATTGGCGTAGCGATCCACGGCGATAACCTCGACGCCCAGACGCTGCAACTCGATCACCACTTCCTTGCCCAGCTCGCCAGAGCCACACAACAGCACACGGGTCGCGCTCGGCGACAAAGGGGTTCCGATACGGGGCATGGTGAATCCTCAAACTGATCAGGAAAGTTACAGCAGAATGCCTTTAGCCTTGGCTCGCTCATGACACTGCACCAGCACCTCACGGCGCTCAGCGTTATCCATCAGGCTCCAGCGGGTGATTTCGGCGACCGTGCGCTGGCAACCGATACAGATATCTTCATCATCCAGCGCGCAGACATGCACGCAGGGCGAGGCAACGGGACGTTCCTGCGGCTGCATCAGTCGTCCTGCTCCTGCAGATCACGGGCATAGCGCTGGGCGTTGTGCACGTAATGGGCGGCGCTGGCTTCGAGCATCTTCTTCTGCGGTTCGGTCAGCTCGCGCACCACCTTGCCGGGCGAGCCCATGACCAGGGAACCATCGGGAATTTCCTTGCCTTCACCGATCAGGCTATTAGCGCCGATGATGCAGTACTTGCCGATTTTCGCGCCATTGAGGATCACCGCATTGATGCCGATCAGGCTGTAATCGCCCACCGAACAGCCGTGCAGCATGGCGTTGTGGCCAATGGTCACGCCGGTGCCGATGGACAGCGGAAAGCCCATATCGGTGTGCATCACGGTGCCATCCTGCACATTGCTGTTCTCGCCGATATGAATCAGCTCGTTGTCGCCACGCAGCACGGCGTTGAACCACACGCTGGCACCCGGTTCCAGCTTGACCTTGCCAACCAGAGTGGCATTCGGTGCAACCCAGCTGTCGGCATGGGCCTCGACGTGGGACGAACCCAGGCGATATTTCATGGATGCTTCCTCATAGGCTCAGGTGA
>JBIHZW010000240.1:0-5768 GCA_044240245.1 Pseudomonas sp.
TATGAACGCACGCATATCGACAGCCTCAAATCCCTCAGCCGTTTGCTTGCCGCTTACGTGCTCAGCCCACCGGTATTCTCCAGCGATGCCCAGCCCGCGCAAGGCTCACTAGAGCGCTTCAGCCACCAACTGGAGCACGATGCGCAGATGGAAAGTGATACCCGCGTCCCGACTGTCGATAGCCTACTGCGCCCACGCGATCAGGACGCTTGAAGGGCCGCGCGCATCCGGGCAAAGTGACGGCATGACGCGGGGCTGGATCAGGCCTCAGATAATAATATTGAGGTCGGTGAATGCCTCGGATTTGGCTGGCGGTGGTGCTGTTCTGGCTGTGCGGGCCGGCGTGGGCACTGCTGCCTGCGACGCTAGACAACGCCGACCTGCGCCTGTCACTCGGCCCGTCTATGGCCTACCTGGAAGACCCGCAGGGCGAGCTGAGCGTCGAGCAAGTCGGCGCCCTGAGCGATGAGCGCTTTACCCCAGTTAAGGGCGAGCACGCCAACCTCGGCAAGAATGATTCGGTCTGGTGGTTCAAGGTACGCCTGAACAACAGCCTGGCGCAGAATCTGGCCGGCTACCTGGAGGTCAACTACCCACTGCTCGACCATCTGCAGGTGTTTCTGGCCAGCGCCGATGGCCAATGGCAGATGCAGGAAAGCGGCGATCGCTACGCCTTCTCCCAGCGCCCGGTACAAGTGCGCAACTTCTGGTTTCCACTGGAGCTGACACCCGGTGAAAGCACTCTGCTGGTGCGGGTCGAGACCACCAGTACGATCTTTATGCCGCTGTTCTTCAGCACCTACCAGGCCAGCGCCGCCGCCCAGGAAAACCTCATGGGGTTCAATGGCGCGTTCTACGGCGTGCTGTTTGCGATGTTCTGCTACAACCTGTTCCTGTTTATCTCCCTGCGCGAATCCGCCTACCTCTGGTACCTGGCCTACAACCTCAACGTCGGCCTGCTGGCCGCCTGTTTCGACGGCATGCTGTTCAAGCTGCTGCCCGAGCATGTGGCGCTGCAGTCGGTGAGCATCTACATCCTGATGTACCTGCACTGCCTGACGGCCATTCAGTTCAGCCGGCATTTCCTGCATGCGCCGCAGTATTTTCCGCGCCTGGATACCGGCCTGCGCCTGTTGATGCTGGTCTGCGCCGGCTGCCTGCTATCGGTGCCGCTGATCGGCTTCAACGCCTGGAATATCCTGGCCAGCGTCACCGTATCGCTGGTTTCCCTGGCACTGCTGCTCACCGGTCTCTACGTGTGGCGCCGCGGGGTGCGTTACGGCTCCTACTACACCCTGGCCTGGGCCATCTTGTTGTTCGCCTTTATCCAGGCCACCACCGGCTCGCTGGGGCTGGAAGTCTTTGGGGTATTCGGCGCCACGGTGGTGAAGATCGGCGTAACCATCGAGCTGATCACCCTGTCCATCGGCCTGGCCGACCGCATCAACCTGCTCAAGGAGGAAGGCTTCCAGTCACGCCGCGCCGCCGAGCAGGCGGAAATCGAAAACCAGGCCAAGAGCCGCTTTCTGGCCAAGATGAGCCACGAGATCCGTACCCCGCTCAACGGCGTGCTAGGCATGCTGCAGCTGCTCAAGGAAACCCCGCTGGACCGCAGCCAACGCTTCTACGTCGACACCATTTCCAGCTCCGGCAGCTCACTGATGGCGGTGATCAACGACATCCTCGATTACGCACGCATCGAATCCGGCAAGCTCAGCCTGGAACATATCGAGTTCGATCTGGAAGAACTGATTTCCGACACCCTCAGCCTGTTCACCGGGCAAGCCCTGGACAAGCGCCTGCGCCTCTACGTCAGCCTGGAAAGTGGCGTGCCACGCCGCGCCCAGGGCGACCCAACGCGGCTCAAGCAGGTGCTGATGAACCTGCTCAGCAATGCCCTGAAATTCACCGCCGAAGGTCACGTGGCGCTGAACGTCTGCCGGCGCAATGACTCCCAGGGCAAACCGCATCTGGTATTTGCCATCAGCGACAGCGGTATCGGCATCAGTGACAAGGGCCTGACTCAGCTGTTCGAATCCTTCGCCCAGGGCGACTCCAGCACCACTCGCCGTTACGGCGGCAGCGGCCTGGGCCTGGCGATCAGCAAGGAGCTGGTGGAAATGATGGGCGGCCGTATCGAGGTGCAAAGCACCCCGGGCCAGGGCACACGCTTCGCTTTCGATATTCCACAAGGGGATGACGCTCTGCCAGTCGACCCGCTACACGAACTGCTCAAGGGCCGCACCGCCCTACTCACCTCCCTCGACGGCCTCGGCCTGGATGCCTTGAGCCGCCTGTTAGGCCGCTGGGGCATGCGCACCGAACGCTGCCAGAACCCGGAAACCCTGCTCGGTTATCTGGAAGATTTCGCCGCACCGCCGCTACTGGTACTGATGGCGCCGTGGCCGGGCAGCATTCAGCACTGGCTGGACTCGTTGCGCCCGCTGCTGCAGCCAGGGCAACGCGTGCTGCTGCTCTGCGCACCGGAACAATGCCAACAACTGCCCAGCTCCGCAGGCCTGCGCTTGCTCGGTCTGCCGCAGCCGCTGGCGATCAATGCGCTGCGCAGCGCACTGGTAGAACTCTATGAAGAGCCGCGCCCTGCGGAAATCAAACCGCTGCCGAAAACCTACACCGACACCGGCAGCACACCCTGCATCCTGGTGGCCGAAGACAACCCGGTGAATCAGCTGGTGGTGCAGGGTTTCTTGAAGAAGCGCGGCTACAACGTGCGCCTGGTGACTAATGGCCTGGCCGCCCTCAATGAATACCAGCGCGACCCAAATGCCACGCAACTGATCCTGATGGACTGCGAAATGCCGGAGATGGATGGCTTCGAAGCCACGCGGCAGATCCGTCGTCTGGAGCGTCAGCACAACCTGCCGGCCGTGCCGATCATTGCCCTGACCGCGCATATTCTCGATGAGCACCGCCAGCACGGGGTCGAGTCCGGAATGAATGACTTCCTCGGCAAACCCCTGGACAGCGCCAAGCTGTACAGCACCCTGGAAATCTACCTGCAGCCAGCTGAGCCGCCCACGCAGTAACGGCGCAGCAAACATGGTCAGCCAGGGCTGCGCGCGTTAGCAGGCCGTTGAAAAATGTAGGCGAGGCAGGCAAGACAAGGCAAAAACGGTCGAGGAAGCGGAGTGTACGAGTTGTACATGAGCATTCCGACGCCGTTTTTAACGCAGTATTGCCAACGTAGGTAATTTTTCAACGGCCTGCTAGCATCCGCGCTGCGCTCTGGAGGCCTTACCGTGCTGATTCCTTATCACCTGCTTGAAGCTGAAACCCTGACCCGCCTGATCGAAGATTTCGTCACCCGCGACGGCACCGACAACGGCGATGAAACCCCGCTGGATACGCGTATCGAACGGGTACGCCACGCGCTGAGCAAAGGCCAGGCGGTGATTGTGTTTGATGCGGAGAGCCAGCAATGCCAGCTGGCACTGAAACGCGATGTGCCGAAAGAGTGGCTGGATGCGCTTGAGGGTCTTGAGGACCTTAAAAACTGAATGACCTGTGGCCGGCTAGCCGCGCAGGCCGCCTTCGCGCTCCCAGGCGCAACGCACGCGCAACTCACCTTCCTGCGGGCTGTGAAAGCCGTTATCCGACTCCCAGCGAAAGGTGTGCGTGCCGTTCAGCTCGGTTTCCAGATGCACTACCGCGCTGGCCCAGTACAGGCGCTTTAGCAGCGCCTCGAACTGCTTGATCCACAGGCTCCACTCATACTCGACCGTGCGGTAGCTGGCGCCGAAGTGGATCACCTGCGTCTGGTACAAACCGTCACCCGGTTGCTCGCAACAGGCAAACATCTCCCGCCCAAGAAAACTCCAGGCATCGCCTGCCGGTAGCTCATCGAGCACCTGCCGATTGATTTCGCGACGCAAACGGCTCTCCGCCGGACTGTCCGACGGCCAGTCACGGATGCAACCATAAACGATGGATTCGGACTCCACGCAGGCACTCCAGCAAATCAAGGCTGCCTTCTATCACAGCCGTCCGGGCCAAGGAAGGAACTGCTGCCAAATAAGCGTCAGCTGTGTGTGCGCTTCGGTCCGCGGCGCATGATCCAGGCCAGCAGCGTCATCAGCACCGCAAGCCCGGTCAGCACCATAAACGGCAATTGATAGTTACCCGCCAGGTCGCGCGCCAGCCCGGTCAATACCGGCGTCAGGCAAGCAATGCTGTACCCCATGCACAGCATCATCGCCGTCCAGCGGCTGACCGCCAGTGGCGAGCCAGCCTCATACAACGGCAGCACCAGCGACAAGGCAAAGGAGCCGCCTAGGCCAAAGCCGATGGTGACCGCCCACAACTCAGGCAGCACGGAAGGCTGAAAGGTAATCATCGCCAGACTGATCGACGACAACAGCCCGCAGCCCACCAGCAGCAAGTAGCGGTTCTTGAAACGCTGCGCCAACCAGGGCAGCAAAAATGCGCTGGGCAGGCCCATCAGCATCGACACGCTGAACAGGCTGTTGCTGTGCATCAGGCTCAGCCCGGCTTCGTGATAGCGCGCCACAGCCCAGGTGGCGAGGGCGTAAAACAAGCCGGCCTGAATGGCAAAGAACGCGCTGATCAGCCAGGCACGCGGCTGCCGCCAGGGCAAGCCCAGGCCGCCCCCCTCACTTTCAGCTTCGGCACGGTTGGGCAGGCACAGCCAAAGCACCAACCCGACTACCGCCGGCAGTGCCCAGATGGCCAGGCCGTAGGTCCAGTCATTATCCAGCCACTGCGTGGCCGGCACCGTGAGTACAGCACCACCGGCACCACCAATCGCCATGCTCAGCGAGTACCAGCCCACCACACTGCCCATGCGCCCAGCAAAATGGCGCTTGATAAAACCCGACAGCAAAGGCCCGGCAACCGCGATAGCAGAACCCAGCAGTACCGCACTGCCAATCAGAATCACACTGGCATGCCCCACCGCGCGCAGCAGCAGCGCCACCGCGATGACCGCCATGCACAAAGCGATAGTGCGCTCCAGGCCCAGACGCATCGCCAAGCGCGGCGCAAACGGCGCCAACAAGCCCATGCACAACACGGGCAACGCAGTGGTGAGGCTGATCAGGCTACGGCTCAAGGCAAGCTCTTCGGCAATCCGCTCGATCAGCGGCGCCAGGGAGGTGATGCCTGGCCGCAAGTTGATTGCAGCCAGGATCAGGGCCAGCAACAGCATGGCCCGCGGGAAAGGTTTCACAGTAAATCCATCAGTTTCGCGGCCATGCCGACATGACCGCAAACCTTAGAGCGCAAGCTCATCGCAGACAACCCCGAACGGCAATTAAGTTGACCACTAAATCAACTAATCCATATCGGCCACGACCTGTCACTTGGCGCGCGGTGCACGCATCTTGTCGGCCATGGTGGTCATTTCGTTGTACAGCAACTGCGGGTTCTTCTGCTTCAACGCCCAGGCCATGCGGCCCTGCTCGTGGGGCAGAATCATAAATTCGCCTTTGCCGATCTCCTGGTAAATGTAATCGGCAATATCTGCCGCACTGATCGGCGAACTTTCCAGCAACTTACCGACCTGCGCCTTCATCGCTGGCGTCGGGCCGCGGAAGGAGTCCAGCAGGTTGGTCTGGAAGAACGATGGGCACACCACATGCACGCCCACTTCATACATCTTCAACTCGATCAGCAGGCTTTCCGACAGCGCCACAACACCGGCCTTGGCCACGTTGTAATTACTCATCGCCGGGCCCTGCATCAAGGCCGCCATGGAGGCGATATTGACGATCTTGCCTTTGCTCTTTTCC
>JBIHZW010000241.1:0-5749 GCA_044240245.1 Pseudomonas sp.
TTTGCCAGCGCTGCCGCCTTCGGCATGACCTACGGCACCTCGATGCACGCCCTCAAGCAGCGCGCCAACCTGCAACCGGGGGAAACCCTGCTGGTGCTCGGCGCATCCGGCGGCGTTGGCTTGGCGGCAGTGGAAATCGGCAAGGCCATGGGCGCCAAGGTGATTGCCGCAGCAAGCAGCGCAGAAAAACTCGAAGTGCCCAAGGCCGCCGGCGCTGACGAGCTGATCAACTACAGCGAAAGCAACCTGAAGGACGAAGTGAAACGCCTGACCGGCGGCCAGGGCGCGGACGTGATCTATGACCCGGTGGGTGGCGACTTGTTCGATGCCGCCATTCGCTCAATCGCCTGGAACGGCCGCCTGCTGGTGGTGGGCTTTGCCAGCGGGCGCATCCCCGAGCTGCCGATCAACCTCACCCTACTCAAGGGCGCGGCCGTGGTCGGGGTATTCTGGGGCTCCTTCGCCCAGCGTCAGCCGCAGGACAACGCCGCCAACTTCCAGCAACTGTTCGCCTGGCACGCCGAAGGCAAACTCAAGCCGCTGGTCTCGCAGACCTTCCCGCTGGAGCAGGCTGCGGAGGCGATCAACACCCTCGGCCAGCGCAAGGCCGTGGGCAAAGTGGTAGTCACCGTGCGTTAAACCCAACGCGCAGCAAAAGGCCGCCCATCAGGCGGCCTTTTTTATGCGCAGGATTCAGCCGCGCGGCGCGTAGGCGAATACGTCGGCGCGCATCTGATGGGCATCCATACCGGCGTCCACCAGCGCATCCAGGGTCGCGTAGACCATCGCCGGCGAGCCGCTGGCGTAGAGGTGCAGCGCCTTGAGGTCACTGAAGTCTTCGCGCACGGCCTCGTGCAGCAAGCCGCAGCGGCCCTGCCAGCCACATTGATCGCTAACCACCTGATGCAGGAACAGATTGGGCACCTGCTGCCACTGCACCCAATGCTCCAGCTCGTAGAAATCCTCCGGGCGACGCGCGCCCCAGTACAGGTGCACCGGGTGGGCGAAACCGGCGGCGCGACAGTGTTCGATCAGGCTGTGCATCTGGGCCATGCCGGTGCCGGCGGCGATCAACACCAGCGGCCCATCCGGCAGCTCGGCCAGGTGAGTATCACCGAACGGCATTTTCACTCGCACCAGGCCGGTACGACGCAACTGGGCAATCAGCTCGACAGTGGCTTCGTCGCGAGCCAGTACATGCAGCTCCAGCTCGCGTCCGCGATGTGGTGCCGAGGCCAGGGAGAACGCCGCGTAATCGTCACCATCGCGCTGAAGCAGCAGGTATTGCCCGGCATGGTAGCGCGGCGCCTTGCCAGCCGGCGCCTGCAGGCGCAGACGAAATACATCACCGCCCACGTCATCACACGCAACTACCTGGCAGGCCAGCTCACGTACCGGCAGCTCGCCGGGGGCCAGCACACCATCCCAATGCAGCACGCAGTCTTGCAGCGGTTCGGCCAGGCAGGTAAACAGCTCGCCGTGGCTCAGCTCAACCCCGGCCTGCTGCACGCGGCCTTCAACCAGCAGCGCCGCGCAGATATGGCAATTGCCATTGCGGCAGCTTTGCGGGCAGTCATAACCCAGACGCCGCGCGGCATCGAGGATACGCTCGCGGGGCTGCACCTTAAGTACCGCACCTGAAGGATTCAGGGTGACTTTCATCAATCAATTCCCAGCTCAGACCACAGCGCATCGATGCGCTGCTTGACCGCTTCATCCTGAACGATAGCTCGGCCCCACTCGCGGGTGGTTTCCCCCGGCCACTTATGGGTGGCGTCCAGGCCCATCTTCGAACCGAGGCCGGAGATCGGCGAGGCGAAGTCGAGGTAATCGATCGGCGTGTTATCGATCATCACCGTGTCGCGCTTGGGGTCCATGCGCGTGGTAATTGCCCAGATCACGTCGTTCCAGTCCCGCGCGTTGATATCGTCGTCGGTGACGATAACGAACTTGGTGTACATGAACTGTCGCAGGAACGACCACACACCAAGCATTACGCGCTTGGCGTGGCCGGGGTACTGCTTCTTGATGGTCACCACCGCCATGCGATAAGAGCAACCTTCCGGCGGCAGGTAGAAGTCGATGATCTCGGGAAACTGCTTTTGCAGGATCGGCACGAACACTTCGTTAAGCGCCACGCCGAGAATCGCCGGCTCATCCGGCGGCCGACCGGTGTAGGTGCTGTGATAGATCGGCTTTTGTCGACGGGTAATGCGCTCGACGGTAAACACCGGGAAGGTATCGACCTCGTTGTAATAGCCGGTGTGGTCGCCGTATGGGCCTTCCGGCGCAGTCTCGCCCGGATGAATTACGCCCTCGAGAACGATTTCGGCGCTGGCCGGCACCTGCAGATCACTGCCACGGGCCTTGATCAGCTCAGTGCGGTGACCGCGCAAAAGACCGGCAAAAGCATATTCAGACAGGGTATCGGGCACCGGCGTGACCGCGCCGAGAATGGTCGCTGGATCAGCGCCAAGGGCGACGCACACTGGATAGGGGCGATCCGGGTACTTCTGGCACCACTCGCGGTAGTCCAGGGCACCGCCACGATGGCTGAGCCAGCGCATGATCAGCTTGTTGCGGCCGATCACTTGCTGGCGGTAGATGCCGAGGTTCTGTCGTTCCTTGTTCGGGCCCTTGGTGATGGTCAGACCCCAGGTAATCAGCGGGCCGACATCGCCTGGCCAGCAGGTTTGCACCGGCAGCTTGCCTAGGTCGACATCGTCGCCCTCTTCGATCACTTCCTGGCACGGCGCATCCTTCAGCACCTTGGGTGCCATGCTCAGCACCTTCTTGTAGATCGGCAGCTTGTTCCAGGCATCCTTGAGGCCTTTCGGCGGCTCGGGCTCCTTGAGAAAAGCCAGCAGCTTGCCAATTTCGCGCAGCTCGCTGACCTCTTCCGCACCCATCCCCAAGGCCACGCGTTTTGGCGTGCCGAACAGGTTGCCGAGTACCGGCACATCAAACCCTGTGGGATTTTCGAAGAGCAACGCCGGCCCGCCTTTACGCAGGGTACGGTCGCAGATTTCGGTCATTTCCAGCACAGGGGAAACCGGCGTTTGGATGCGCTTGAGTTCGCCGCGCGTCTCCAGACCGCGAATAAAGTCGCGCAGGTCACGATACTGCATGCAGATGCCTCGTTTCGGGCCGAGCAATAGGGGCGCAAAGTTTAGCGCCGAACTGGGTCTTTCAGAAGGGAAAGCCAATACCCAGGAACACAAAAGCCGGGCTTACCCGGCTTTTGTTGTAAAGCGAAGAACGCCTTACTTACGCTTCATTGACTGGAAGAACTCTTCGTTCGTCTTAGTCGCTTTCAGCTTATCGGTGAGGAACTCGATGGCGGCAATCTCATCCATCGGGTGCAGCAGCTTGCGCAGAATCCACATGCGCTGCAGTTCGTCATCGGCGGTCAGCAGTTCTTCGCGGCGAGTACCGGCGCGGTTGATGTTGATCGCAGGGAACACACGCTTCTCAGCGATACGACGGTCCAGCGGCAGCTCCATGTTGCCGGTGCCTTTGAACTCTTCGTAGATCACCTCATCCATCTTCGAGCCGGTTTCTACCAGCGCGGTGGCGATGATGGTCAGCGAACCGCCTTCTTCGATGTTCCGCGCGGCGCCGAAGAAACGTTTCGGTTTCTCCAGAGCGTGGGCGTCGACACCACCGGTGAGTACCTTGCCGGAGCTTGGGATCACGGTGTTGTAGGCACGCGCCAGACGGGTGATGGAGTCGAGCAGAATGACCACGTCCTTCTTGTGCTCGACCAGACGCTTGGCCTTCTCGATCACCATTTCGGCAACCTGCACGTGGCGGGTAGGCGGCTCGTCGAAGGTTGAGGCAACCACTTCGCCGCGCACGGTGCGCTGCATTTCGGTCACTTCTTCCGGGCGCTCGTCGATCAGCAGAACGATCAGATGGCACTCGGGGTTGTTGCGCGCGATGTTCGCCGCGATGTTCTGCAGCATGATGGTCTTACCGGCTTTCGGCGGTGCGACGATCAGGCCGCGCTGGCCTTTGCCGATCGGGGCGCAGAGGTCGATCACCCGGCCGGTGATGTCCTCGGTGGAGCCATTACCGGCTTCCATGACCAGACGCTTGGTGGGAAACAACGGCGTCAGGTTTTCAAACAGAATCTTGTTCTTGGCGTTTTCCGGGCGGTCGTAGTTGATCGTGTCAACCTTGAGCAGCGCGAAGTAACGCTCGCCTTCTTTCGGCGGGCGAATCTTGCCGACGATGGTATCGCCTGTACGCAAGTTGAAGCGGCGGATCTGGCTCGGCGAGACATAGATGTCATCGGGGCCAGCGAGGTACGAGGCATCCGCAGAGCGGAGAAAGCCGAAACCGTCCTGGAGAATCTCCAGCACGCCATCACCGGAGATTTCCTCACCGCTTTTAGCGTGTTTTTTCAACAGGGAGAAAATCACGTCCTGCTTGCGCGAACGAGCCATGTTTTCCAGGCCCTGTTGTTCAGCGAGTTCCAGCAGTTCGGTAATCGGCTTTTGCTTGAGTTCGGTCAGATTCATAGGAATGACGTAATCATGAAGGAGGGGAATAAGCTATTTAGCTTGGGAGGCCGCGCCGCTGAGAAGGCGACTTGATCGCCTGCTTGTATATCGAAAGATTCGAATAGGAATGCGTCGGCGACGGCTTGCAGGGGGCTGCATAGGAAATGCAGCGAGGCCGAATGTAACACCGGTTTTATTCATACGTCTAGCGCCCAGACAGAAAAAAGCCCCGCAATGTGCGGGGCTTTCAGGGCTTGTTGCCGTCTCAGCGCAACTTAGATGTTGCTGTCGAGGAAGGCCGCCAGTTGCGACTTGGACAGTGCGCCAACTTTGGTGGCTTCAACATTGCCGTTCTTGAACAGCATCAGCGTCGGGATGCCACGCACGCCGAACTTCGGCGGGGTGTCCTGGTTTTCATCGATGTTCAGCTTGCAGACTTTCAGTTTGCCCTGATAGGTCTGAGCGATCTCATCGAGCACCGGCGCGATCATTTTGCACGGGCCGCACCACTCAGCCCAGTAGTCGACCAGCACCGGCCCTTCGGCCTGCAGGACATCTTGGTCGAAGCTGGCATCGCTGACATTGGTGATGAATTCGCTCATGGAAAGTCTCCGTGTTCGGAAGCAAAAGATGGGCGACATCATAGCCCGGCTTTTCCCACACAGGAAGGCGGCGGCAATTGAGCTTCTCTATGGCTTGGCCACAAGACAGCCGCACGGCCGTCTACGTCAGAATTAATTCAGACGGCCGGCAAGCCCTCGCCTGGCGCTGCGCGAGCCCTAGCGCAGCAGGCCTGGTCTGTACCTGCGACATCAGTATGCGTTGGCGGGGCCTGGCTATCGTGGCACGATGGCGCGGTTCCGCATTGAGATGGTTCTGCCATGCCGCATACCCCTGCCGAGTCTTTTCCTTTGATTGCAGCTATCGACCTGGGCTCCAACAGCTTCCATATGGTGCTGGCCAAAGCCGATCACGGCGAGATCCGCATCCTCGAGCGCCTCGGCGACAAGGTCCAGCTGGCCGCCGGCATCGACGAGCAGCGCCTGCTCAGCGAAGAAGCCATGCAACGCGGGCTCGACTGCCTACGGCGCTTCGCCCAGCTGACCGCCAGCCTGCCGGAAGGCGCGGTGCGCGTGGTGGGCACCAATGCCCTGCGTGAGGCGCGCAACCGTGGCGAATTTATCCGCCGCGCCGAAGAGATCCTTGGTCACCCGGTGGAAGTCATCTCCGGGCGCGAAGAAGCG
>JBIHZW010000242.1:0-5737 GCA_044240245.1 Pseudomonas sp.
ATTCAGACGTACTTAATAAGAGGAATCAGGTATCCAGGTGCCCAGCCAGAAACTGCTGCAGGCGGCGCTGCATCAGGCGCCCTTCGTTACCCAGGCAGGCAATTGGTGAACCGCTGAGGCTTTCCTCAGCCAGATCGGCACCATCGCCGGCCATCACCAGCGGACAATCCAACGCCAGCGCAAGGCGGGACAACTGCTTGGGCAGGTCGTCGCTAGGCGGCTGATTGGAGAACAGCACCAGCGCCTGAGGCTGCATTTTTTCGCAGATCAGGGTCAGCTCTTCGAGCGGCTGACCCAGCCCCAGCACACTGACCGCAGTATCGGCGCTGCTCAGCAGCAGCCCGGCCACCAGTAACTCCAGCTCGCGGCAATGGCCCGGTAAAGCCGCCAGCAGCACACGTTCCTCGACCTGGGCGCGCAACACCTGCAGGCGCTGCAACGTACGAGCACGCAGGAAGGTATCGAGGAACAGCCATTCGCTGGTCTGGCCGTACTCGTCCTGCCGCAGCAACAGCTCTTGCCACAGCGGCATCAGGATGTCCTGAAACACCACGGGCAGTGGATAGCTGGAGAAAATCTGACCATAAAGACGATCCAGGCGTACTTCATCGAAGGCGCTGATGGCGCGGCGCAACTGCGCTTGCCACTCGCCCCACTCGCTGGCGCTGACCTCTTCATAAACTGGCGCGCTGGCGGATTTGATCGAGCTGCTTTTGGCGAGAATCTTGCCGACCTTGCTCACCGCCACGCCGCGCTCGATCCACGCAAGGATGCTGCGCACCGACTCGATATCCACCTGCGAATACAAGCGATGACCGCTGTCGGTGCGGGTCGGCTGGATCAGCCCATAACGCCGCTCCCAGGCTCGCAAAGTGACCGGATTGACGCCGGTCAGGCGCGCCACCTCACGAATAGGAAATAACTCTTCCTGCTTGAGGGCACTCGAAACGAGAGACACAGCACCAACGTGATCGGACATGGGCGGAGGTATCACAGGAAAAATGTTACACGCATTGTAACTCAGCTCTTTCCGGCATACTTTGTACAAGACTTATACAAAGAGTTAGACCATGAACAAGCAACCGAGCTGGCCCCTGACCCTTTATTACGATGGCGACTGCCCACTGTGCGCTCGCGAGATCCAACTGCTGCGCCAGCGCGCGGATGTGCAGCGTCTGTGCCTGGTTGATATCGGCCTCAACGACTTTCATCCAGAGTCCATCGGCCACAGCCGAGAAGCATTGCAGAACCGTTTGCATGCCCGTTTTGCTGATGGTCAATGGGTTACCGGCCTGGATGCCACGCTGTGGAGCTGGCGCGCAGCCGGCCTTGAGCGCTGGGCTACGCCTCTGACCTGGCCGGCACTGCGGCCTTTGCTGGAGCTGGGTTACCGCGCGTTCTGCTGGCTACGCCCACACCTCGACTGGCTGCCCCATCCGGATGCCAGCCGGCGCTGCAAAAACGCTGCGTGCGCCACCAAAAAAGTCTCTCGCTAAAAACATCAACTCAGCTTGATCCATAACCCCGGATCAGGCTCAAGCATCTCGGCGCGGCCGATAAGCTCATCGTGGCTTTCCGGCTGCAGCAACAACATCTGCCGCACTCCGCACCGGCGCAGACGCGCCTTGAGCAACGCCAAGCCAGGCCAGAGTGGACGCCCCGACGCATACTCCAGCGTGCGCATGCTGCCTGCCTGGCTGACCACCCGCACCTGATAACCACAGCAGCGCAACGTCCGCACCTCAACATGGCTAACGCGTCCACGCAGCACTGCAATACTCAACTGCCAAGGTGTCATGGCGGCGATACCTGTACAAGAAAACCAATCTTGTACACGATAAAAACAATTTTATTCAGCCCTCATCTGCAAAAAATACCGATACAGCTCAATGAAATAGGGTAAAACGCAGCAGATGACTGAGTACCCGCACAGGGCGCATGGTTGTACAAAGCACACTGCTGGTATAACTTTACTTCTGGTTCAGTCGAGGCCGCGCCGTACTGGTCAGGTATCCCGGCGCAGCGTCGCTGAACCCACCCTTTTCTTCTGTCGAGTCGACCATGAGCGCCAGCGCCGCCCCCATCCTGATAACCGGAGCCAGCCAGCGCATCGGCCTGTACTGCGCCGAACGCCTGCTAGATGACGGCCACTCGCTGATCGTCACCTACCGCAGCGAGCGCGACGGCATCGAGGCACTGAGACAGCGTGGCGCTCTAGCCTTGCCGGCGGATTTTTCCAGCGAAGCCGGCATCCTGGCATTTATAGAACTGCTCAAGAGCCACACCGACAGCCTGCGCGCCATCGTGCACAACGCCTCCGACTGGCTGGTTGAAACGCCCGGCGAAGAAGCCGCAGCCTTTCAGCAGTTGTTTGCCGTGCACATGCTCGCGCCCTACCTGATCAACCTGCACTGCGAGGCATTGCTCCATCGCTCGACGCCTGCCGACATCGTGCATCTCAGCGATGACGTCGCCCGCACGGGCAGCGCCAAACGCCCGGCCTACTGCGCCAGCAAGGCCGGACTGGACAGCCTGACCCTGTCGTTTGCCGCACGCTTCGCCCCGCAGATCAAGGTCAACGGCATTGCCCCGGCGCTGATCATGTTCAACCCGGACGACGATGCCGACTACCGCAATAAAACCCTGAATAAATCGGCACTGGGCATCGAACCCGGGCCTCAAGTGATCTACCAGAGCTTGCGCTACCTGCTCGACAACCCTTACGTCACTGGCACAACACTGACTGTCAACGGCGGCCGCCACCTCAAGTGAGGTGTACCGCGAGGACCCTGTAATGAATTCTCAGATGCTTGACCACTACCGCGAAATCATCGTCGGCGTTGGTGAAAACCCCGAGCGCGAAGGCCTGCTGGACACGCCAAAGCGTGCCGCCAAGGCCATGCAGTACCTGTGCAACGGCTACCACAAAAGCCTGGAAGAAGTAGTCAACGGCGCGCTGTTCGAGTCGGATAACGACGAGATGGTGATCGTCCGTGATATCGAGCTGTACTCGCTGTGCGAGCACCATATGCTGCCGTTTATCGGCAAGGCTCACGTGGCCTATATCCCGACCGGCAAGGTGCTCGGCCTGTCGAAAGTGGCGCGCATCGTCGACATGTTCGCGCGGCGTCTGCAGATCCAGGAAAACCTCACCAAGCAGATCGCCGACGCGATCCAGCAGGTCACCAGCGCTGCCGGCGTGGCCGTGGTGATCGAAGCCAAACACATGTGCATGATGATGCGCGGCGTGGAGAAGCAGAACTCGGTGATGACCTCCTCGGTGATGCTTGGAGCCTTCCGCGAATCCTGCAACACTCGCCACGAATTCCTGCAACTGATCGGACGGAGCAAGTAATGCCGCGACTGGAACCTGGGATGGCGCGCATCCGCGTCAAGGACCTGCGCCTGCGCACCTACATCGGCATCAAGGAAGAGGAGATCAACAACAAGCAGGACGTGTTGATCAACCTGACCATCCTCTACCCCGCCGTAGAAGCGGTGCGCGATAACGATATCGACCACGCGCTTAACTACCGCACCATCACCAAGGCGGTGATTCGCCACGTCGAGGAAAACCGCTTTGCTCTGCTGGAGCGCATGACCCAGGAGATTCTCGACCTGGTAATGGCCAACCCGGACGTACGTTACGCCGAAGTGGAAGTGGACAAGCTGCACGCCCTGCGCTTTGCCGAGTCGGTATCAATCACCCTCGCCGGGCACCGCTAAACAACACGCTGACAACTCCCCCGCATGATTCCCGGCGCGTCCTGCGCCGGGGCCGTTGCCGCCGGGCGGGCATGCTTCTATCATCGCCGCCAACGCCTCCCCGCCTGCCCTTAGAGAGCATCGCCATGACCGAGCAAGAACGCCTCGAACTTGAAGCCGCCGCCTTTCGCAGCCTGGTGCAACACCTGCGCTCACGCCCCGATGTGCAGAACATCGACATGATGAACCTCGCCGGTTTCTGCCGTAACTGCCTGTCCAAGTGGTTCAAGGCCGCCGCCGACGACATCGGCGTCGCCATCACCCCGGATGAGGCGCGTGAAGAGGTCTACGGCATGCCGTATGCCGAGTGGAAAGCCAAATACCAGAAGGAAGCCAGCACCGAGCAGCAGGCCGCCTTCAGCAAAGGAAAAAAGTAATGAACAGCCTCAACGACTTTCGCGCCAAGCTGCGCGGCGAGCACTTCACCTTCGCCGAAACCCTGGCGTTTATTGCCGAGCACTACCAGTACCAGCCCAGCGCCTTCAGCAATGGCAATGTAGCCAACGCGGCCGGGCAGAACGAAGGCTCGTGCAAGACCCTTGGCCTGGCCCTACTCGAAGGCCTGAGCCTGGAAGAAACCCTGCTGTGCTTTGGCGAGCATTACCGCAGCGTATTGGCCACCCCAAGCGGCAGCGACCACGGCAATATTCGCGCACTGATGGATACCGGCCTGGCGGGCGTGCGCTTCGAACAGCCGTCGCTGCAGCGCAACAGCCTGTAATCACACGCGCAGAAACTTGCGCAACTGTCGGCAAAAGCTGACAGACATCACACTTAAATCCCCCTATGCTGCGCGCCATTACTTGAACGAGAACACCAGGGAAGGTGCTCCGTGCAGCGTCATTGCCGCGCCTCCCCGGTTTCTCCAACCTTACCTGGCTTGGAGTCGCTGAAATGCAGCAGACCTTGGTATGGAAACCATGGCACAACCCCGGCGTGGAAAACCTGCGCCTGAACATCGATGAACACGGCATCAACGCCACCAGTCATCTGATGCAGAGCCTGCAAGGCCACAGCATCGCTGCCACCTACGTGCTCAACTGCGACCCCCGCTGGCGCTTTCGGCGCCTGTGGCTGAAGGTCGACAACCACGGCCAACGCAGCCTCAACCTCAAGCGCGACATCCGTGGCAACTGGTTCCACAACGGCGAACCACGCCCGGACCTCAGCGAATGCCAGCAGGTGATGCTCTCCGAATCGCCTTTTACCCACACCCCAGCCCTGCAGCGCTGCGCCTTGGAGACAGGACAAAGCGAACTGATGCAAGTCGCCTACGTCGACCTGCTGACGCTCAAGGTGGAAGCGCGCAGCCAGCGCTACCAGCGCCTGCGCGAAGAAGGCGGGAGAACCCTGTACCGCAGCGAAGCGCAGGGCAAAAAGAGCAGCGAGCTGACCGTCGACGAACACGCTCTGCTGGTCAAAGCCAGCGATCAGTTTCTACGGATGAGTTCGCGGGATTTGAAGCTAAATACCTGGGTCTAAACAGACCGCAGACAGCAAAAAGCCTCGAATCAATCGAGGCTTTTTGCATTCTCAGGCTTACTGACCGTCGAGATAACGCTCCACATCCAGCGCCGCCATGCAGCCGGCACCGGCCGAGGTGATCGCCTGGCGGTAGATGTGATCGGCCACATCGCCGGCAGCAAACACGCCCGGTACGCTGGTGGCGGTGGCATTGCCTTCACGACCGCCGTTGACCACCAGATAGCCGTCCTTGAGCGCCAGTTGCCCCTCGAACAACGAGGTGTTCGGCGTATGGCCGATGGCGACGAACAGGCCATCAACGCTCAGCTCATCGAAGCTGCCATCGTTGTTCTTCACCCGCACGCCGGTCACGCCCATGTTGTTGCCGAGCACTTCATCCACTTCGGCATTCAGCTTAAGGACGATCTTGCCTTCGGCGACCCGCGCCTGCAGCTTGTCCTGCAGGATCTTCTCGGCGCGGAAGGTTTCACGGCGGTGCACCAGGGTC
>JBIHZW010000047.1:0-18315 GCA_044240245.1 Pseudomonas sp.
CGGCTTCGCGCAACCGCGCTACCTGCATGTACCGCTGATCATCCAGCCGGATGGTCACAAGCTGGGCAAATCCTACCGCTCACCACCGCTGCCAGCCGATCAGGCCACTCCGCTGCTGGTCCGCGCCCTGCGCGCGCTGGGTCAGGCGCTGCCGGACGGAGCCAGCTACGGCCAGCCCGGCGAGCTGCTGCGCTGGGCCAGCCAGCATTGGGATGCTTCACGCATTCCGCGCAGCCTGACGCTCGCCGAAGCCCAACTTCGCTAAGCACATAAGCATTTCGTTCTATGTCCTCTAGCGAACAGACGCCAGCTAGAGCCCTGCGGTAGGGTGCTGGGAATGCTGCGACAGCATTCTTCCCGATGGCGTAGGTTTGCCACGCCATCGCGGTACCCGGGTCTTGGGTGTTGGCCGGTCACACCAGCCTCTACGGCCAATACGCAAAATCAGCACGACGAAGCAACAGGGGCACGCCAGTCGTGACTTCGTAGGTTCGCTGTCGCGGTCTCTCAGATGGGCCTCGCACCTCGACGCCCATCGCGCATGCCAATGATGGCTGGAACCGCGCCCCATGACCTCAGTGTTCACTGCTCTATTCCGCTCTGCCGCTGCACCCTCGCCATGGCTCGATCACGCCCCGGTACGCGAAGAGCTGTTCGGCATCGAGCGCCTCGAACAACATGCCTGTACCCTGGCTGCCGCCCAGCCGATCAGCGCCAAGCCGCCATCGGTGCTGTCGCTGCACCGCCGGCTGAACGATAACGCCAAGGTGCTGCTCGCCGCCTACCGCGCCAGCGCCGCCGAACTGGCCAATGGCCGTGGTGTGGTGCCGGCCGCCGAGTGGCTGCTGGACAACTACCACCTGGTCGAAGAACAGATTCGCGAGATCCGCGATGACCTGCCGCCCGGTTATTATCGCCAGCTGCCGAAACTGGCCAGCGGCCCCTTCGCCGGTTACCCACGGGTGCTGGGCCTGGCCTGGGGCTTTATTGCCCACACCGACAGCCACTTCGACCCGGACATCCTGCAGCGTTTTATCGTCGCCTATCAGCAGGTTCAGCCACTGACCATCGGTGAGTTGTGGGCCGTGGCGATCACCCTGCGCATCGTGCTGATCGAGAACCTGCGCCGCCTCGCCGACCAGATGACCGCCGGGCGTAGCGCACGGGCCGACGCCGACGCCCTGGCCAGCCGCCTGCTGGGCCCAGATGCGCCCCACGCAGCGCTGGACAAGGAGTTGCACGAGCGCGCCCGCACAGCGCTGAGCGAGCCGTTTGCCGCGCAACTGGCCAAACGCCTGCGTGACCACGACCCGCTCACCACCCCTGCGCTGGGCTGGCTGGAAGCGCGCCTCGGCGCACAGGGCAGCAGCATCGAGGAAGTGGTGCAGCACGCCCTGCAGCGCCAGGGCGCGTCCAACCTTACGGTGCGCAATATCATCAACAGCATGCGCCTGATTTCCTCCATCGACTGGGCGCAGCTGTTCGAAAACGTCAGCCTGGTGGATGCGTGCCTGGCCGAGCGCAGCAACTTTGCCGCGATGGATTTCGCCACCCGCAACCAGTACCGCAGCGCCATTGAGCAACTGGCTCGCGGTAGCGACTGTAGCGAGCTGGAGATTGCCGAACAGGCGCTGCAGGCTACGCAGCAGGCCAGCGAAACCGAGAGTGCCGACCCGCGCACCAGCGACCCCGGTTACCACCTGATCGCCGAAGGCCGCCTGGCGCTGGAACAACGCATCAACTTTCGCCCGCCGCTGCGCCTGCGCATCAGCCGTGGCCATATGCACCTCGGCATGCCCGGCTACGTCGGCGCCATCGTCGGCCTGGCCAGCCTGCTCCTGGGCCTCGCTCTGTACAGCCTGGCCAGCCAGGGTGTCACCGCTGGCTGGCTGCTGGCGCTGGGCTTGCTGGGTTTTCTGCCGGCCACTGAAGTGGCCACCGCTCTGGTCAACCGCGCGGTCAGTACCAGCTTCGGCGCCATGGGCCTGCCGGGTCTGGAGCTCAGCGAAGGGGTACCCAGCAGCCTGCGCACGCTGATTGCCGTACCGACCCTGCTGGGTAGCGAGGCTGATCTGCTGGAGCAGATCGAGCGCCTGGAGGTGCATCACCTGGCCGGGCATGGCGGCGATCTGACCTTCGCCCTGCTGACCGATGGCCTGGATGCCGACCAGGAGCACCTGGCCAGCGACGCCGAGCTGTTGCAACTGGCCAGCACCGCCATCGGCCAGCTCAACCTGCGTTATGGCCCCGGCATCGCCGGCAGCCGCTTTCTCCTGCTGCACCGCCGGCGCCAATTTAACCCCAGTGAAAACGTCTGGATGGGCTGGGAACGCAAACGCGGCAAGCTGCATGAACTTAATCGCCTGCTGCGCGGTGCCGAAGACACCAGCTTTACCGAGGTGCCCGGGCTAAGTCAGCGCGTGCCGACCGATGTGCGCTATGTCATCACCCTGGATGCCGACACCCGCCTGCCGCGCGATGCGGCGCTGCGCCTGATCGGCAAGATGGCCCACCCACTGAACCAGCCGCGCTTCAACACCGAACTACAACGGGTGGTCGGCGGCTACGCGATTCTGCAGCCCCGAGTCACCCCGTCGCTGCCCTTGCAGCGCGAAGGCTCGCTGTACCAGAAAGTCTTCTCCAGCCCCGGCGGTATGGACCCCTACGCCGCGGCCGTCTCCGATGTGTACCAGGACCTGTTCGGCGAAGGCTCCTTTACCGGCAAGGGCATCTACGATATCGATGCCTTCGAGGCCGCGCTAGCCGGCCGGGTCGGCGAAAACAGCATGCTCAGTCATGACCTGTTCGAAGGCGTTTTCGCCCGCGCAGGCCTGGCCTCGGATGTGGAAGTGGTCGAGGAATTCCCTTCACGCTATGACGTGGCCGGCAAACGCCAACACCGCTGGACCCGTGGCGACTGGCAGCTGCTGCCGTGGATTCTCGGGCCGTTTAGCGGCAAACAGGCGTTGCCGAGCATCGGCCGCTGGAAGATGCTCGACAACCTGCGTCGCTCCCTGCTGGCGCCCGCCACCCTGGCGGCGCTGGGCCTGAGCTGGCTGCTGCCATTGCCAGCAGCGCTGAGCGCCAGCCTGTTGCTGGTTGCCAGCCTGCTGATTCCGAGCCTTTTGCCGCTGTGCTTCGGCCTGCTGCCGGCACGCGCCGGTATTCGCTTGCGCAGCCACCTCGGCAAGCTGCGTGATGACCTGCTGCTGGCCCTTCTGCAAAGCGCACTGAACCTGACGTTTCTCGCCGATCAGAGCTGGCGCATGCTCGATGCGATCAGCCGCACCCTGACCCGCCTGCTGATCACCCGACGCAACCTGCTGGAATGGACCACCGCCGCACAAGCGTCGATCAGCCCGCGTTTGAAGCTGCTGGGTTTCTACTGCGGCATGGCCGGCGGCACCCTGCTTGGCCTGCTGCTGTGCGCCATGGCGTTGTTCTGGTCGCCGGCCATCTGGCCGCTGGTGCTGCCGTTCGCTCTGCTCTGGCTTAGCGCGCCGGCAATCGCCATGCGGGTTAGCCGTTCCCACCGCGTCTCCAAACGCCTGCTGATCGATCCGTCGCAAACCACCGAGCTGCGGCTGATCGCCCGGCGCACCTGGCGCTTCTTCGAAACCTTTGTCAGCACGGCGGATAACCAGCTGCCGCCGGATAATTTTCAGGAAACCCCCAAGCCGGTTATCGCCCACCGCACCTCGCCGACCAATATGGGCCTGTACCTGCTCTCAACCATCGCTGCGCGCGATTTCGGCTGGGCCGGCACCCAACGTAGCCTCGCCCGCCTGCAAGCAACCCTGGCGGTCATGGAGCAACTGCAGCGCCATCGCGGACACTTCTTCAACTGGTACGACACCCAGGACCTGCGCCCGCTGGCGCCGGCCTATGTGTCGTCCGTGGACAGCGGCAACCTGGCCGGCCATCTGCTGGTGGTCGCCAATGCCTGCGAAGAATGGCTCAAGGCGCCGGTTAGCGCAGATGCACGCCTGGGCCTACACGACAACCTGCAGCTGGCCTGCGCCACCCTGGCCGCACTGCCCGCTGTCGCCAGCGAACGCGGCAGGCAGCTGGACGAATTGCTGCAACAGATCAAGGCTGGATTGCATGGCAATCAGCTGCTGCCCAGTCTTTTGCCAACCCTGCTACGCCTGAGTGACAAGGCCGCCCAGCTGGCTAACGGCATCGCCCAGCTCGACGACGCAGGCCAAGCCAATGACCTGCTGTTCTGGCTGAAGGCGCTCGCCCAGGCCATCGGCGACCTGCTGCAGGATGCGCAACTGACCGACAGTCAACGCATGCAGCTGCATGCCGATCTACGCAGCACCGCCGAGCAGGCACGCGGCATGGCCCTGGCCATGGACTTTGCCTTCCTGCTGGAGCCGGAGCGCAAACTGCTGTCGATCGGCTTCTGCCTGGCGGACAACAGCCTGGACAGCAGCTGCTATGACCTGCTCGCCTCGGAGGCGCGCCTGGCCAGCCTGTTCGCCATCGCCAAAGGCGATGTCAGCACCCGCCACTGGTTCCGCCTGGGTCGCACGGCCACGCCGCTGGGCAGCGGCTCGGCGCTGATTTCCTGGTCCGGCTCGATGTTCGAGTACCTGATGCCTTCACTGGTGATGCGCGCCCCGGCCGGCAGCCTGCTGGAGCAGACCAACCGCCTGGTGGTGGCGCGCCAGGCCGCCTATGGCAATGCTCTGGGCATCCCCTGGGGCATTTCCGAATCGGCCTACAACGCCCGCGATATGGAGCTGACCTACCAGTATTCGAACTTCGGCGTACCGGGCCTGGGCCTCAAGCGCGGGCTGTCCGCCAACCGGGTGATTGCCCCCTACGCCACCGGGCTGGCGACCATGGTTAACCCGCAAGGCGCGCTGGCCAACTACCGCCGCCTGGCGCAAATGGGTGCGCTGGGCCGTTATGGCTTCTACGAGGCGCTGGACTTCACCCGCTCGCGCCTGCCGGACGACCAGCCGTTTGCCATCGTGCGCAACTTTATGGCCCACCATCAGGGCATGAGCATCGTCGCCATTGCCAACACCCTGCATGACGGTCAGATGCGCGCCCGCTTCCACCGCGAACCGATGATCCAGGCCTGCGAACTGCTGTTGCAGGAACGCATGCCACGCAATGTCGCGGTCGCCCACCCGCGCGCCGAAGAGGTCAGCGCCTGCGCTGCGGAAACCGCCAGCGAGCTGCACAGCGAACGCCGCCTGAGCCACTTCAACGGCAATCCGCCAGTCACCCACCTGCTCAGCAACGGCCGTTACAGCGTGATGCTCACTGCCAGCGGCGCGGGCTACAGCCGCTGGCGCGACATCGCCATCACCCGCTGGCAGGAAGACAGCACCCGCGACCGGCATGGCTCCTTTATCTTTCTCTCGGACACCCGCAACGGCACCCGTTGGTCCCTGGGCGCGCAGCCGAGCAGCAGCACCCCATACGACGAAGTAGTGTTCGCCGAGGACTACGCCAGTTACAGCCGCCACGACGGCAACCTCACCACCAACCTGGAAGTACTGGTGTCCGGCGAGGACGACGGTGAAGTGCGCCGCGTCTCGCTGACCAACAGCGGCCGCATCACCCGGGAGATCGAACTGACCTCCTACGCCGAACTGGTACTCGCCAGCGCCGCCAACGACAACGCCCACCCGGCGTTCTCCAAGCTGTTTGTCGTCACCGAATACCTGCCAGCCTTCGGTGCGCTGATTGCCACACGCCGCCCGCGCAGCGCCAGCGAGCCGTCGTTGTGGGCCGCGCACTTTGCCGTGGTTGAAGGTGAAGTGAGTGCCGAGCCGCAGTACGAATCCGACCGCGCGAAGTTTCTCGGACGCAGTTGCGCACTGCATGCCGCAGCCGTGATTCGTCAGGGCCAGCGCCTATCCAATAGCGTCGGCACGGTGCTCGATCCGATCTTCTCGCTACGCCAGCGCCTGCTGGTCGAACCGGGCAAGATCGCCCGCGTGGCGTTCTGGACAGTGGTCGCCTCCTCGCGTGAGGCGCTGCTTGATCTGATCGACAAACACCATGATCGCAGCGCCTTCGAACGGGCGAAAACCCTGGCCTGGACTCAGGCCCAGGTGCAATTGCGCCACCTCGATATGCTCGCCGCCGAAGCTGCCGACTTTCAGCGCCTGGCCGCACCCATTCTGTATGCCGACTCGCGCTTTCGCGCACCGCCGGCGAGCATGCTGCGCGGCCTCGGCAGCCAGTCCGGGCTGTGGTCCCAGGGGATATCCGGCGACCTGCCAATAGTCCTGCTGCGCATCAGTGACGCCGAAGACATCGCCCAGGTGCGGCAACTGCTGCGCGCCCACGAATACTGGCGGATGAAGCGCCTGGCCGTGGACCTGGTGATCGTCAACGAGCATGCCTCCTCCTACCTGCAGGACCTGCAGGTGGCCATCGAAACCGCCGTGCGCAGCAGCCAGTCGCGCCCTCGCTTTGCCGCCGAACTGGCGCAAGGCTCGGTGTTCGTGCTGCGCGCCGACCTGCTCAGCGGTGAGTACCGCGAACGCCTGCAGGCCGTCGCCCGGGTGCTGCTGGTGGCCCATCGCGGGCCGATTTCCGAGCAGCTGGCGCGTATTCCGCCCTGCCCCAGCCCCGCCCCGCCAAGCGCCAGCAACCACAGTGCGCAACCCATTCCGGTATTCCACGCGCCGCCGCCCAGCCCGCTGGAATTTGCCAACGGCCTGGGCGGTTTCGACCTGGATGGCCGCGAGTACGTGGTGCGCCTGGACGCCTGGAGCAACACCCCGGCGCCGTGGATCAACGTGATCGCCAATCCGCAGTTCGGCTTTCAGGCCTCGGCCGAAGGCAGCGGCTACACCTGGGCCGACAACAGCCGGGAAAACCAGCTCACGCCCTGGTCCAACGACCCGGTCAGCGACCCGCCGGGCGAAGCCCTGTATGTACGCGACGAGGATAGCCTGGCGCTGTTCAGCCCCACCGCCCAGCCGCTGCGCGACAGCGGCCACTATGAAGCGCGACATGGCTTTGGCTACAGCCGCTTCAGCCACCAGGCCGGCGGCATTGCCATGGAGTTGCTGCAATACGTGCCGCTGGAAGACCCGATCAAGATTTCTCGGCTGACCCTGCGCAACCTCTCCGGCCGGCCACGCCGCCTGAGCGTTACTGCCTATGCCGAATGGGTGCTGGGCAGCACGCGCGCGGCCAGCGCGCCGTTTATCGTCAGCCAGCAGGACAGCACCACCGGCGCCATCCTGGTACGCAACCCGTGGAGCATCGCCTTTACCGGGCGAAGCGCTTTCAGCGACCTGGGCGGCCGGCAAAGCAGCTGGACGGGTGGTCGCTGCGAGTTTATCGGGCGTAACGGCAGCCTCACCCACCCCGCCGCCCTGGCCCGCCTGGCACCGCTTAGCGGCCACCTCGGTGCGGGGCTCGACCCCTGCACCGCGCTGCAATGCCAGCTGGAGCTGCAACCCGGGGAAAGCGTGGAAGTGCTCTGGCTGCTGGGCCAATGCGCCAGCGAGCAACAGGCCAGCGCCTTGATTGCGCAGTACCGCGAGGCCGATCTGGACGCCGTGCTACTCAAGGTGCAAGCGCACTGGCAGCGCGTACTCGGCGCCGTGCAGGTGCAAACGCCAAGCCGCGCCATGGACATCATGCTCAACGGCTGGCTGCTCTATCAGACCCTGGCCTGCCGCGTCTGGGCGCGCTCGGCGTTCTATCAGGCCAGCGGCGCCTACGGCTTCCGCGACCAGTTGCAGGACGGCATGGCGCTGACCTTCGCCAGCCCGTCGATCACCCGCGGGCATATCCTGCGCGCGGCCAGCCGCCAATTTGTCGAAGGCGATGTGCAGCACTGGTGGCTGCCGCATTCCGGCCAGGGTGTGCGCACGCGCATCTCCGATGACCGGGTGTGGCTGGCCTACGCCACCGCGCAGTACATCCAGTGCAGCGGAGATGCGGCGATTCTCGATGAGCAGTTGGACTTTCTCGAAGGCCCGCTGCTGGCTACCGGCGAGCACGATGCGTTCTTCCAGCCAATGCAGGCCGATGCGCCGGCTTCGCTGTTCGAGCACTGCGCCCGTGGCCTCGACCAATGCCTGCAACTGACCGGCGAGCTGGGCCTGCCGCTGATTGGCGGCGGCGACTGGAACGACGGCATGAACCGCGTGGGCGAGCACGGCAAAGGCGAAAGCGTGTGGCTGGGCTGGTTGCTGCTGCACACCATTGCGCTGTTCGCGCCCTATGCCGAGGTGTATGACAGTCCCCGCGCGGCGCGCTGGCGGGCGCATGCCGAACAGCTGCGTTTGGCCCTGGAGACCTATGCCTGGGATGGCAAGTGGTACCGTCGCGCGACCTTCGATGACGGCACCTGGCTCGGCTCGGTGCAGAGCAGCGAATGCCGGATCGATTCGATTGCCCAGTCCTGGGCGGTGCTGTCGGCCAGCGCCGATCCGCTGCGGGTGAACATGGCGATGGCCTCCATGCAGCGCCAGTTGATCCGCGAGGACGACGGCATCGCCCTGCTGTTCACCCCGCCGTTCGACAAAACGCACCTGGACCCCGGCTATATCAAGGGATACCCGCCGGGCCTGCGCGAGAACGGCGGGCAATACAGCCATGCGGCTATGTGGGCGATTCTGGCGTACTGCCAGCTCGGCTCCGCGCAGCAGGCCTTTGCCCTGTTTGACCTGGTCAACCCGATCAACCACGGCAACAGCCCTGAGGCCTGCCAGCGCTACAAGGTCGAGCCCTATGTGCTGGCCGCCGATGTTTACGCGGTGGCGCCACACAATGGTCGCGGCGGCTGGACCTGGTACACCGGCGCGGCCGGCTGGATGTACCGCGCCGGCGTGGAAGGGATTCTCGGCATTCGTCGCGAGGGTGACTGGTTGCTGCTCAACCCGTGCATTCCGGCCGACTGGCCAGGCTTTAGCGCACGTATCGCCCTGGCCGGCAGCCACTATCAGATTGAGCTGAGCAACCCGGCGCAACGCAGCCAGGGCATTCGCCAGGCCTGGCTGGACGACCAGCCCATCGACTGCTCACAAGAGCCATTGAAAGTGGCCCTGGATGGCGCGGCGCACCGCTTGCGGATCGAGTTATAGGGCGTTGTTGGCGCAAGGCTCGGCCAGCAACTCGGCCAGCTCGTCACGACCGCCCTGCACCGCTGTCATGGCGGCGGTGCAGAGGGCGCGGTAACGCTGCAGAACCAGCTCACCGGTGGCGGTGAGCTGGGTACCACCGCCCTGTTTGCCGCCGGCCAGGGTGCTGACCAGCGGCTGTTTGAAGCTGCGGTTCATGGTTTCCACCAACAGCCAGGCACGCCGATAGGACATGCCCATGGCGCGTGCGGCGGCGCTGATCGAACCGTGCTGGGCGATAGCCGCCAACAGCTCGGCCTTGCCGGGGCCGATGGCAATATCAGAGCCGTTATGCAGGCGGATTTTCAGATCAAGACGGTACATGCGGCGACCACAGCGGGGGATACGCTGCGCAGACTAACGCCTGATTCACTCAGGCGAAAGCGGCAAACCACTTGCTGCGCAGCGGCCGTGGGACATGTCAGGTAGCGGTTAAATTCGGCCCATTAATAGCAGCACCAACAGCACAATCACCACTACGGCCAATCCGCCCGTAGGCCCGTAACCCCAGCTTCTGCTGTGTGGCCAAGCCGGTATGGCGCCGATCAGTAACAGCACCAGCACGATCAATAGAATGGTACCCAGGCTCATGGCGTTCTCCTTGATGAGTCACTGCAGCACGCCGGAACAACAGGTGCCGAGATGGCACCCAAGCGCCTGATCATGCTGCGCGCCACTGCTGCAGCCGTCGGTGCGTTATCGAACCGACAGACGCAACCCTATTCGGCGACCAGTGCCCCATCAACGATCTGCTGCGCCTCGCTGAAGATGCGCTGCAGGTGCGCGGCATCGCGAAAGCTCTCGGCGTAGATCTTGTAGATATCCTCGGTGCCCGATGGCCGCGCGGCGAACCAGCCGCCTTCGCTGATCACCTTGATGCCGCCAATTGCCGCGCCATTGCCCGGCGCCTTGTCGAGCACCTGGGTGATGGCATCACCGGCCAGTTCGCGGCTGCTGATCTGCGCGGGCGAGAGTTTGCCCAGGGCTTTTTTCTGTGCAGGTGTGGCCGGCGCATCAACGCGGTCGGCATAAATCGCACCGAACTCATCGCTCAGGCCTTGATACAGCTCGCCAGGGTCACGCCCGCTCACTGCGGTCATCTCGGCAGCCAGCAGGGCCAGAGCGATGCCGTCCTTGTCGGTGGTCCAGACCCGGCCATCGCGACGGAGGAAGGTCGCCCCGGCGCTCTCCTCGCCGCCAAAACCCAGGGAGCCATCGAACAGGCCGCCGGCAAACCATTTGAAACCCACAGGCACTTCCTGCAGCGGTCGACCCAGGCGCGTACTGACGCGGTCGATCATCGCGCTGCTGACCAGGGTTTTGCCTACCGCCGCCGTGGCGCTCCACTGCGGGCGATGCTGGAACAGGTAATCGATGGCCACGCTGAGGAAGTGGTTGGCCGGCAACAGGCCGACGCTCGGCGCGACGATGCCGTGGCGGTCGTAGTCGGTGTCGCAGGCAAAGGCGATGTCGTAGCCGTTCTTCAGGCCGATCAGGCGCTGCATGGCATGGCTGGAGGATGGGTCCATGCGGATCTGCCCGTCCCAGTCCAGGCTCATAAAGGCGAATTGCGGGTCGATAATCTCGCTCACCACATCCAGATTGAGGCCGTACTGCTCGGCGATGCGTGCCCAGTAGTGCACCCCGGCGCCGCCCAGCGGGTCGACACCCAGGCGCAGGCCAGCCGCACGAATCGGCGCGAAGTCGATCACGTTGCCCAGGTCATTCACATAGCTGCCGAGGTAATCGTATTCCTGCACATTGGCCGCCTGCCGCGCCTGCGCCAGGGGCATGCGTTTGACCTCACGCAGGCCGCCTTCCAGCAGCACATTGGCGCGGTTCTGCACCCAGGTGGTGATATCGCTGTCAGCCGGGCCGCCATTGGTTGGGTTGTACTTGAAGCCGCCGCTGTCCGGCGGGTTGTGCGACGGGGTGATGACGATGCCATCGGCCAGGCTAGAGCTGCGGCCCTGGTTATGCACCAGGATGGCCTGGCTGATCGCCGGCGTCGGGGTGAACTCACCGCCAGCGGAGATCATGGTCTGCACACCATTGGCCGCCAGCACTTCAATCGCGCTGTCCAGCGCCGGTTGCGACAGCGCGTGGGTATCAGCTCCGATAAACAGCGGGCCGCTGATGCCCTGCGCCGCCCGGTAATCACAGATAGCCTGGCTGATCGCCAACACATGCGCCTGGTTGAAGCTGTAAGCCAGGGAGCTGCCGCGATGCCCGGAGGTGCCGAATGCCACGCGCTGGCTGGCCACGCTCAGGTCCGGCTGCAGCTCAAAGTAGGCCGCCAGCAGCGCAGAGATGTCAGTCAACAGGGACGCAGGTGCCGGCTGACCGGCCAAAGGGTGAATACGCGGGCTCACAAGGGGCTCCAGACAATGATCGGGCGGTGAAAAGTGCGCCAGTTTAGCAGCCCGACCGGGTAATCCCGACAGGCTTTATGCCAAAACGCGCTAGGTGCGATAGCGCACGGACAAAGGCTCTGCAATCGGAGTATCAAAGGCTTCGCCCCCCGTATTTGCGCCAGCATGGGATTTGCTCAGAGGTAATTATGGACAGTCCAACCCAGCGCCACCCCGCCTCCACGCCCGAACGGCCAGGCTCAATCACAGGTCACGCGGCGCGTCCAAAATAAAAGCCCGAGTAACGGGCTGTAGAAATGTTGCAGTTGTCGACGTTAGCGCGGCTTAAACCCCGCGGCCGGACGTTGTGCGTTGGAAAAAGCACGTGAGAAGCGTCCATGAACAGGGAGAGATGACATGCACAAGCTTGGATACGCACACCCTATTGTCACCAGCAGCGCCCTGATATTGGCGGCGCTGCTAAGCAGCAACGCTTCTGCCGAGCTATTTGCGCCTGAAGTGTTCAGCCACGCGCCGCTGCACACGACACCCGCCACACCGGCACAGAACAGCAACCTGCACAACGCCAGGCTGAAACCTGAAAAAAACAATACTGAACTTGCCAGTAGCGCCGCGCCTCTAAACAGCCGCTGGATCAGCCTGCCCGTAAAAGCGCCAAAGCCCGACCAGCCGCCTGCGCCGGGGCTGCGCTTCTGATCGCGCAGCAACCGGGCACCTCCCAGGATGATTAATGCCGTATCGGCAACGCAGCGCCTTACCTGCCCTGCGTAATGTTGCGCAAGGAAGAACAGGCATCATGGCTAATCGCGTTCTGATCATTACCGGCAATACCGACGACGCTTCCACCCTGGAAGACGTGCTGGAAAGGGCCCAGGACGGCCCTTTTGTGATCGAGTGGGTGACCAGCCTGGCGAACGCCCTGCAGCGCCTGGAAACCCAGCGAAAAGAGCCCATCGACGCGATCATGGTCGACCTGGGCCTGCCGGACAGCCAAGGCATGGACACCTTCGATGGCTTATTCGCCGTCGCTCCTAGCATTCCGATCATGATCCTCAACGAACTCGAAGACGAACAGCAAACCTGGGACGCCATCCAGCGCGGCGCTCAAGGCTGCCTGTCCAAGGGCCACTTCAACAGTTACCTGGTGCCGCAATCGCTGCGCAATATCATCCAGCGCAAGGCCGTGGAAGAGGCGCTGTTCGTCGAAAAAGCCCGCGCGCTGCTGACACTCAACTCAATCAGTGACGCGGTGATCAGTACCGATCTGCAGGGCAACGTCGACTACCTGAATAACGCTGCCGAGCAGATGACCGGCTGGCTACTCGATGATGCTATGGGCCTGCCGATCGACGAGGTAATGCGCCTGGTCAACCACAAAACCCGCGAAATAGTGCCCAACCCGATCTTCAAGGCACTGGAACAGGATGAGACCAAATTGCTGGCCCCCGGCACGATTCTGATCCGCCGCGATGGCAGCGAGGCCGCCATTGAAGACTCCGCCGCACCGATTCACGACTCCGCCGAACGCCTCAAAGGCGCGGTAATGGTCTTTCATGACATGACCGCCGCCCAGGCGATGACCGAGAAGATGGCTCACCTGGCGCAGCATGACGCCCTGACCAACCTGCCCAACCGCGCCCTGCTCAATGACCGGATCAACCAGGCGATTGCCCTGGCCGAGCGCAGTGGCAGCAGCCTGGCGCTACTGTTTCTCGATCTGGACAACTTCAAGCACATCAACGACTCGCTCGGCCACGGCGTTGGCGACCAGTTGCTGCAAGCAGTAGCGCTGCGCCTGAGCGACTGTGTGCGCAGCGCCGATACGGTCAGCCGCCTGGGCGGTGACGAATTTGTCGTGCTGCTGAGCGAAAGCCAATCGGCCGAAGATGCCGCACTCACCGCCGAGAAAATTCTCGCTGCCCTGGCCGCGACCCACACACTGGGTGAACAGCAGCTGCATGTCACCTCCAGCATCGGTATCAGCACCTACCCCAACGATGCCAAGGATGCGGAAAGCCTGATCAAGAATGCCGACACGGCGATGTACCAGGCCAAGGAAGAGGGCCGCAACAACTACCAGTTCTTCCGTCACGACATGAATATTCACGCGGTCGAGCGCCAGTTGATCGAAGCGCACCTGCGCACGGCCCTGCAGAACGACGAGTTCATCCTCCATTACCAACCGAAGATCGACTTGCAAAGCGGCAAGATCAACAGCGCCGAAGCGCTGATCCGCTGGCAGCACCCAGCCTGGGGCATGGTTCTGCCTGCGCGTTTTATCCCGGTGGCCGAGGCCTGCGGCCTGATCCTGCCGCTGGGCCGCTGGGTGATGCTGCAAGCCTGCAACCAGGCCAAACGCTGGGAAAACTGCGGCTACAGCCTGGATTCGGTGGCGGTGAACATCTCGTCCATGGAGTTTCGCCGCAAGGACTTTGTCGACAGCGTGGCTCATGCCCTGACGGCCAGCGATCTTGCGCCCGAGAAACTGCAACTGGAAATCACCGAAAGCGTGCTGATGCGCGACGCCCAGGCCAGCGCGAAGATTCTGCATCAGCTCAAGAACCTCGGCGTGCAGCTGGCGGTGGACGACTTCGGCACCGGTTACTCGAGCCTCAGCTACCTCAACCAGTTCCCCATTGATGTGCTGAAAATTGACCGCTCCTTTGTTCAGGACATTCACAACAGCAACGGCATTATCGTCAGCGCCGTGATCGCCATGGGCAACAGCCTGAAACAACGGGTGATCGCTGAAGGTATCGAGGAGGCCACGCAGCTGGAGTTTCTGCGCCATCACCACTGCGACGAAGGCCAGGGGTTCCTGTTCAGCCACCCGGTCAGCGCGGAGAGCTTCGGTGACCTGTTGCGCATCGGCCTCAACTCGCCGATCGGTACCCATTACCAGGCAACCGGCTCCTGAACGCTATTCCCGCCGCGTTGCTCAGCGCGACGAAACGGGAACAACCGCTACGCTAGAACTGCGCTTGGTAGTCTGCCTGCAGCACGGCATAGCACTCGCAAGCGGCCTGTTCCAGCCCGGCGCGATCAAGGATATAGATCTGCCCCCGGCTGTAGCTGATCAAACCGCGCGCCTGCAATGCTGCGGCGGCAATCGATACGCCACTGCGACGCACCCCAAGCATCTCAGCCAGATATTCATGGGTCAGGTGGAAATGATCCGCGTGGGCACGGTCGTGGGTCATCAGCAGCCAACGCGCAAGGCGTGGCTCGATTTCATGAAAATGCGTGCAGGCCGCGCTCTGCGATAACTGGGCCATCACCACATAGAGATAGCGTTTGAGCGAGCGCAATAGCGCCGGGCTACTCAGCAGCTCCTGCTTGAACAGCGCACTGGGGATGCGCAAGGCACTGCCCGCGCCTTGCACCACCGCGCGCATGGGCGCCCGGCCAATACCCAGCGCCAGGGTTGCGCCAAGCATGCCTTCATTGCCGATCAAGCCCATCTCCAGAGGCGGATGACCGTCCATGGTAGTGACCAGCGAAATAAAGCCGCTCAGGGGAAAGTACACATGACGAATCGGCTGATTGGCCTCATGCAGCACATTGCCGAAAACCATGTCCACCGGTTCGCAGCCATTTAGCAGTTGTTTGCGTTGTTTGCTGGGCAGCCCTTCGATCAGGCTGCTGAGGATTTGCAGCGGTGCTTTAACAGACATTCACTTGTCCCGAGCACGACGCTTGCCAAAAAATGGCACGACAACGGTGCTTGACGCTATCGCCGTTGCAGTCTGCCCTAGGGGGCGGCAAAGCTCTGTGCGCTGCGGCACTCAGGCCGAGCCATTAAATGGCTAACCGCGCGCGCAACAGGTTAGTACGCCAGTTGCGCTATTTTATAAGGCAGCAGGCGGTCGGTTTCGCACTTGACTACCGCGTAACACTCGCAGCTCAGGCTCTCGAGCTTGGCACGGTCGAGCACGGTGATCAGCCCGCGGCTGTAATTGATCACGCCCTGGCGATGCAGCTTGCCGGCGGCTTCGGTGACGCCTTCGCGGCGCACGCCGAGCATATTGGCGATCAGCTCCTGGGTCATGGCCAGCTTGTTGTCCCTCAACCGATCAAGCGACAGCAACAGCCAGCGGCACAGCTGTTGATCAATCGAATGGTGGCGGTTGCACACGGCCGTCTGCGACATCTGGGTGATCAGCGCCTGGCTATAGCGCAGCATCAGCTGCAGCATCTCGCCATGCCGGTTGAACTCTTCTTTAAAGCGTTTGCCGAGCACTCGATAGGCACTGCCGGCACTTTGCACAATGCCGCGACTGGTGGTGCTTTCACCGCCCATAAACAGCGCCACGCCAATCACCCCGTCATTGCCCACCACGGAAATTTCCGCCGACGCGCCGCTTTCCATCACATACAGCAGGGAGACAATCGAGTCGGTGGGAAAATACACATGCCGCAGGGTGTCGCCCGATTCGTAGAGCACCATACCCAATGGCATATCCACCAACTCAAGGTGCGGCAACAGGCGCTCCAGCACTTCATCAGGCAAGGCGGCAAGCAGGTGGTTTTGATGCGGATTGGGGGCTGCGGACATCACTGTCTCCGGTACTCTTAGGCCTGTTGGCGATAAATGTGCGCTCGCTACAGAGCCTTAACTGCACATGTCAGCATAAGCCAATCTGTTTTTTTATCTGTACGGTATCGTACAGACAACCCTTCTGCAGACCAGTTAAAAGAAAGTGCAAACTGGCCACCGTGCGGCCCGACAAAAGCGCACAAATGCAGCGTTTGCGGCCATTTCAGGCTATCCTGGCCGGCCTTTTTGCGCCGCAGGATGACCCCAATGAAAGCCCAGCTTGAAGAACTGATCAGCAAAATAAGCTCGGGCTGCATGCTGCCGGAAGAAGTTGCGCGCATCGCCGATGAGGCCGCCCAGGCCTACGCCGACCCGCAGGCGTTTCTCGCCGCCAACCCGGATATCAATTTCGACGACAGCTTCCCCATTCCGCTAGGCGAATGGGTGGTGGTCGGCAGCCTGCCGGAAACCGTTTTGTTCCAGGCTGATAGTTATGATGCGCTGTTTCAGCAGATCGTCGAATCGTTCGGACCAGAGGTGAGCTTTGTGCTCAAAGCCAAGCAGCTGGCCAAGGTCGAGCCGCTGAAAGCGTTGAATCGCATCCAGGTGCAACTCGCCAGCCTCAGCCCGGAAACCAAGGGTTATGTATTGCTGGATTTCAGCGAGCCGCTGGATGACGAGCTGCAAGCCGTGCTGGTGTACAGCAGCGACCTGCCTCGGGTGATGGAGCTGGCAGTGGAAGTCGGCATCTACGCCGCGCCGGCCTATGAAGCGCTTAAAGCCGCGCAGGCCGACGAGTAATCCGAAAAGCTTTTAGGAATGGTTGCGACGCAATTCCGCCAGCTTGGCGGCCAAGGCATCCAGCTCGGCGCTCTGCCCGGGCGGTAGCTGACGCAGTACCGCCTGGCTCAGGCGCATCTGGCGGATAAATCGCCGGCAATGCTGACACATGGCCAGGTGCAAACGCACCGACATGCGTCTGCGCAGGCCCAGCTGACCATCAAGAAATTCGCTGGAGTGGGCCACCAACTCCTTACAACTCAACATTGGCCGGTCTCCTCAAAATGCTCCAGGGTGGCGAATACCTTGAGACGCGCGCGGTGCAGTAGCACCCGCACATTGGAGAGCGAGACCTGCAAAAGATTACAGATCTCCTCCAACTCCAGCCCTTCACGCTCACGCAGGTGCAACACGCTGCCCTGCAGCTCGGATAGGCTGGCCAGGGTTTTCTCCAGGCATTCGCGCAATTCGTCCTCGGTCAGCAGCGCTTCCGGGGAGTCGTGATGCCAGGCATGCGGCGCCAGCAGCCAATGGCCATCTGAACCGAAGCGTTCATCACCAATGCTGCCGTGGGGCGAGGGGATATCGTCGAGTAGCACTTCACGGCGATTGCCCTTGAGGCGGGTTTTCGCGGTATTGGCAGTGATGGTCAGCAGCCAGGTTTTCAGGCTGGAACGCGCCTGAAAACCATCGAGGCTGCGCACCACGGCCAGCCAGGCATCCTGCACCACTTCATCGGCATTACGGCTGCCGACAATGGCAAAGGCCACCGCGCGCATCGCCCCTTGATAGGTGGCGACCAGCTCGCGGTAAGCCTTCTGCTCACCCGACCGCAGACGGGGAAGTAGGTCGGCGTCATTAACCGGCATAGTCAAAATCGCCTTAAGGTCGTAGCGAGCGCAGGGCAGGCAAGGCGAAAACAGGCGAGGACGCGGAGTTTACGAGTTGTAAATGAGCAGTCCGAGCCTGTTTTCAACGCAGCATCCCCAAGCGCAGTAGACATTAAGGTGATTTTTAATGCTTACGCAGAATCACGCTACCAATCGAATACCCCGCGCCGAACGAGCTAAGCACGCCCAGAGCGCCGCTCGGCAGGTCTTCCTGGTATTTGTGCAGGGCGATTACCGAGCCGGCCGAGCTGGTGTTGGCGTAAGTGTCGAGAATCACCGGCGCTTCGCCTGGTTCGGCATCGCGGCCAAGCAGCTTGCGCGCGATCAGCAGGTTCATGTTGAGGTTGGCCTGGTGCAGCCAGAAGCGCTTCACATCGCCCACGTTCAGCTTGTTCTCCGCCAGGTGTGCGGCAATCAGCTCGGCGACCATCGGGCAGACGTCCTTGAACACCTTGCGGCCTTCCTGGACGAAAAGCTTGTCGCGGGCACCGACGCCCTCTTCCGCACAGCGGTTGAGGAAGCCGAAGTTGTTGCGGATGTTATTGCTGAACTGGGTGATCAGCTTGGTGCCGACGATATCGAACTGGTAGTTCGAGGTGGCCTGGTCGGCGCGCTCGATGATCACC
>JBIHZW010000243.1:0-5696 GCA_044240245.1 Pseudomonas sp.
TGGAGCTGGAATCGCTTCGAGGTTGACCAGCGCCTGGCGCAGGGCCTCACGGGCATAGCCCATGGCGCGCTCTTCGTTATTACTGGTCTGTTCGAGGAAGTAGCGGTAATCGGTACGCCCGCCGCCACCATGGCTGCCGCGCTCGCGGCGCCCGTTCTGCTCGACGATCACACTGACATTGAAGCGCACCAGCGGACGGATATCCGCGCCCAGGCTGCCGTCGTTGGCGGCTACCAGAATGCGATCCCAAACTCCGGCCAGGCTGACCGAAACCTGCTTGATCCGTGAATCAAGGGCGCGGGTGGCGACGTCGATGCGCTTGAGCAGCTCGACCTTTTCCGCCCGGCCCAGCACATCCAGCGGGTTGTCCTGGGCATACAGCGGCTTGACCAGCGGGCTGCTGAACGCTTGCACACGGCCATTCTGCCCGGCGCGGGCAATCGAGCGGGCTGCGCGTGCGGCCTGGCTCAGGGCGTCTGCGGTAATCGCGTTGCTGTAGGCAAACCCGGTTTTCTCACCCGACTGGGCGCGCACGCCAACCCCCTGGTCGAGGTTGAAACTGCCTTCCTTGACGATGCCATCCTCCAGCGCCCAGGTTTCCGACACCTGGCTCTGGAAATACAGGTCGGCCGCATCAATTCCCGGCCCGGCCAAGTCAGCCAGGACCGCGGGCAGATGCTCAATGGTCAAACCGCCCGGCCCCAGCAGATGTTCACTGACGGACACCAACATATTGTTCATTGCTCAATCTCGTTTATGACTGTTGCACCTGGCAGCCGCGGTTCGGCTGCCGCAAAAAATCGTTTATGCCGCGCCACCGGCATGTGCTGACGGATCGCCGCCTGCTCGGCTGCATCACGCTCGGCCAGCAGCACGCCCGGCCCCTGCGGCAGCTCAGCGAGCACACGGCCCCAGGGATCGACCAGCGCCGAATGTCCAAAGGTTTCGCGCCCGCCTGGATGGATACCGCCCTGCCCGGCCGCCAGCACATAGCACTGGGTTTCGATGGCCCGCGCGCGGGTGAGTATCTGCCAATGCGCCGCGCCGGTAACCGCAGTAAAGGCCGCCGGTACGCTGATCAACTCCGCTCCCGCGGCGCGCAAGGCGCTGTATAGCTCGGGGAAGCGCAGGTCATAACACACCGTCATGCCCAACCGCCCAACCGGGGTATCGGCCACCACCACCTGGCCGCCGAATGCGTAATCGTCAGACTCGCGGTAACGACCGTGGCTGTCACTGACATCCACATCAAACAGGTGCAGCTTGTCATAACGGGCCACGCGCTGGCCGTCATTATCGATCAGCAGGGAGCAGGCGTGGGCCTTGGCTTCGGGCTGGCCATCCGGCGGCAAGGGCAAGGTGCCGGCGACTATCCACAGGCCAAGATCGCGGGAGGCCTGTTGCAACCAGGGCAGAATCGGCCCCTCACCCAGCGCTTCGGCACGCCCCAGCGCGGCCTGGTCACGCCGGCCCATGGCGGCGAAATTTTCCGGCAGCACCGCCAGCCATGCACCCTGGGCAGCAGCCTGCTCGAGCAACTGCCGAGCCTGCGCCAGATTGGCCAGTACATCGGCCTGGCTGACCATTTGAATAACTGCGAAGGTCATGACTGCCTTTATCTCAATGCCGGTATGGCTTCAGCTTACAAGCCATACCGGTAGACTGCACGGCTGCATATCAGCCGTGCGGGGTTTACTGGGGTTTTTCGAAGGGTTTGTCGAAGCTGATATTCGGGTTCTGCCAGGAGCCCTTGACGTCGTACTGCACACTGGCAAAGCGCGCCACGCGGTCACCCAGCAGCTTATCAGCGATAAACAGCGCCCCACCGATGGCCGGCGCACCGACTATCAGTGCGGCCAAAGGCAGGTTATTGGTCACCGGCAAGGTCACCAATAACTTGGCATCAATCCGATCATTGGCCATATCCAGGGTGCCATTGAGTTCCAGATTGCTCGATGGTCCGGTAAGGGTGATCGGCTCGCGGGTAACAAACACGCCGTTATCGGCCACCAGCAATCCCTTGACCCGGTCATAGCTCAGGCCTTTACCGAGCAGATCGGAGAAGTCCAGACGCAGGCGTCGGCCGATCGAGTTGAAGTTCAGCAGGCCGAATACGCGCAGCGCCGACGCCGGCCCCTCCACCTCGGAGAACTGGCCTTTGCGCAGCGAGGCATCCAGCGTGCCGCTGAAACGTTTCAAGCCGAACCAGGCCGGCGAGCCAGGCCAGTCACCATCAACATCCATATGAAAGTCACGACTGCTAGCGGTCGGCGCAAAGTTCCAGGCAATCAGCACATCGGCCAGATCGGCACCACCCATGCGCCCTTTGTAACTCGTGCGTGGACCGCTTGCGGCGTTTAGCCAGGTGGCCCGGCCGCTAATTTTCAGGCCTTTGAGGTTAAGGTCCAGCTCGTTGAAATGCACACCGGCGCTGACCGGACGCGCCTTGAGCGACCAACTACCCAGCGGTTCGATGCCCTGATAAACCTCTGCAATACGCACATCCAAGGCCGGGAAGCTGCTCGGGTCAACGCTTGCCAGTGGGTCTGGTGCATCCACCGCAGCTTCTTCGGCAGTCTTCTTCTCTGCCGCAGGGAAGCGCAGGTAGTCGAGCGTCAGGGCAATCGGCAGCTCACGGGCATCCGGCAAGCCGACCTGGCCTTTCAGCTGCGGGCTGTCGAGGCTGACCACCCAGGTTGCGGCATCGCGTTTAACCGCCACTTCCAGCGCATCCAGGCTGATGCCAAAGCCGGTGAAACGCCCGATACGCAGTTGCGCATCCTTGAACAGCCGCTGCGCATCACCGATTGGCACGCTGGCATAGGGCTGCAACACCTGCTGCCAGGCCGACCAATCCAGCTCCGTCACGCGCCCACGCACACGCAGCCCCTGGCTGGTGGGCAGAGTGGCCGGGCCATCGGCCAGGCGAATTTCGCCCCGGCCCTGGTTGAACTGACCTGGACTGGCGGCGAAGGTCAGGCTCAGCAAATCAGCGTAATCCAGCCAATAGCGCTGCTCACGACTGCCCAGGGTCATGCGCCACTGCGTCGCGCGCTCCTCAGCAGCGGTCTTGCCGAACGGTGCCGGCAGCGCCACCGTCGCGCCTTTGAGGGTAGAGCTCACGCGCAGCTGACTGTCGGCGCCGTCCAGGGTCAGATTGAGGCGATAAGGCAGATTGCCGCTGATGGGCAGCGGCTGGGTCACGCCCAGCCAGGTGCTCAGCTCACTGACGGCGATCTGCCCACTGGCCTCGATGCGGCTACGCGCCTTGCCGCGCGCGCCCTCGGCCAAGGCTTTGCCACGTACCGCATGACCGAGCACCTGGGCGCGAATGTCCGGGGCACTGAGGCCACTGGCGGTGTTGTAGCGAAATGCGCCCTGCAGCTGACTGAACTGCAACGGCGGAGTGGGCAGGCTGAGCTGCGCGCCTTCCGTGGCAAAATCCACCACCACTGCCGGGGCCATGCCCTTGCGCAGCGGCAGATCGAGTTTGAGCTTGCCGGCCAGCGCCCCCGCGCCAGTCCAGCCAGCGAAGGTTTCTGCGGTACCTATCGGGGTCTGCTGAAGGATATGCAGGGCATCATCAACATTGCTGCTCAGGTCGCCGGTCAACAACAGACGCGGCGGCTGGCCGGGCAATGAAGTGGCGATCAGCGCCTGGGCATTGCTCACCTGGCTATCAAGGATGCGCCCTTCAGCCAATTCGACGCGCACGCCGCTATCTTCGATCAACACCTTGCCACTCCCCTCACGCAGCGATGGCCAGCCAGGCTGAAAGGCCAGTTCGGCATCATGCACGGCGAAGAACAGGCTGATGCTGCGCGAGGTATTTTCCGCGCCCTTGTTCAGCGAGCCCTGGTACTGGAAATAGCCTTCATCGACCGCGCCACCACGGATGGCACTTTTCAGCCAGGCATCCAGATCGGCGCTCATGCCAGGCGCGCGGCTTGGCAGGTATTTCTCGGTAAAGCGCGCATCGCCGTTACGCAGGCCGACGCGCAGGTCCATGTAGTCTTCTTGCGTGGGGTCGAAGCGCAGGCGAATGAGGAAATCACCGGCGGCTGGGCCTTCCTCACCCAGCACCTGCAGATACGGGCTGCGCAGGGTGAACGCCTGCTCATCAATCTGCCAGGTCAGCAGGGCATTGGCTTTCTGGTAGTGCCAGGGCTTGGGGAACAGAGTGTCGAGGTGCAGGGAAAAGTTTTCGCTATCGACGCGCAGTTCACCCTGGCCCAGATCACCGCTGATGCTGCCGCTGACGTTCTCCGCAGCCGGCGAGCCGAGGTACGCGGCAAAGCCGACGCGCTCCAGATTGGCCGAGAACTGCAGACGCTTGCTGTCGGTCAGCTGCGGCCGGTAATCGAGCTGAATATTGCGCAGCGCGCCATGCGGCTTGAGTTGCTCAAGCAACGCCAGGCCTTTGTCCGGCAACGGCGCAAGCCCCGCCACCAGCGGTTGCAGCGGTGCCAGGTCGAGGCGATCGGCACTCAGCAGCCACTGCTCCTCGACCTCTGCACTTTCCGCCTGCTGGGTCAGCGCCACCCGCACTTCGCCCCAGCGCTTGTCGTCACGACTGAAGGCCAGGTCATCCAGCAGTAACTTGAAACCCAGCTCGGTGCGGGTGAAATAGGCATTCAGCGCCAGATTATTCAGCGCCACCGACTCGCGCTCGGCATAGCCGGCCTTGAGCTGTGGCACATGCAGGCGGCTGACGGCCCGCTGCACGCCGCCATTGGCCCAGCTCAGCCAGACCTCACCGCCCAGCTGCAACTGCTCAAGCCGCCATTGCGCCAACAGGCTCGCCGGCACCCAGGCCGCCCAATCGCTCTGCGGCAGGCTCAGGTACAACTCAGCCTCGACCTCTTTCCAGCGTTTGGCGCTCATCCGCGTACGCAACTGCAGAGCCAGCGGTTGGCCATCGGGCAACAGCAGGCGGCCGTCCAGACGCTGGCGCGCGCTGCCGTTGCGCAAGGTGAGGTTCACATAGGTCAGGGTCCGTGCCGGCTGCTCGAAAGCCTGCACGGTGACCTGGCTGTTGAACAGCGATAGGCGCTTGACCATCTGCGACTGCGTCAGCAGCTGAGCCAGGTCCAGTGGCGCCGGATCGCTGCGTTGCGGCAAGCCCTTGAGCGACCAACCGCCATTTTCAGCCTGCTGCACCACCAGCTGCACGCCGTCGAGCTCAAGCCGGGCGATGCGCAGCTGGCGCGCCAATAGGCTGGCCAGGACATCGGGGACCACGCGCACCTGATCCAGCTGCAAGGCTCCAGCGCCCTCACCAAGCGCCACGTCATGAGCGGTCAATACCGGGGAGAAACCTTGCCAGAGGCCTTCCAGCGCACCGATCTGCACCGGCATGGCCAATGCTTCACGGGCTTTGTCTTCGGCTTCCAGGCGGTATTCGGCGACCAGCGGCACCAGCTCGCGGCCGAGGCTGACATACAGCGCCGCCAACACCAGCGCCAGGGCGCACAGCCCCAGTGCCGTACGCAGCAGCAGGGCAACCCAGCGCGCCAACGCCGTCATTCAGTTCACGCCCAGGCGGTAAGCGCGCATATCAGAGCAGCACCACATCGTATTGCTCCTGGGAATACATGGTCTCGACCTGGAACTTGATGGTGCGGCCGATAAAGGCTTCGAGATCGGCGACGTTGCCCGACTCCTCATCAAGCAGGCGGTCGACGACTTTCTGATTA
>JBIHZW010000048.1:0-18185 GCA_044240245.1 Pseudomonas sp.
AACCCAGCACCTGCGCCTGGATCGGAGTGCAGTAGGGGAAGCCCAGATCATGGATGGCATGCATCAGCTCGGGGGAGAGCTTGAAGTCATGAAAACGGGTCTTGCCCTCGGCCGGTGCTACAGCGAAGTCTTCCAGTTTCCAGGTGTCGACTGGTTTGGCAGGGCGTTCACGGCGTGGTTTCGCCGGTTTTTCCTTGCTCTGTAACGGTTTTTCAGCGGCTTCAGTTGGGCGCGGTGAGGCGCTGCGGCTGGATTTTTCAGCGTTGGCGTCAGGCTGGACGCGCGGTGCGCTGGGCGTTACAGGTGACGGAGTTGCTGGGCTGGGCTGCTCGCCCTCGGCTTTGCCGAATATTTTCTTGAGTGCTTTGAGCACGGTCATCTCATCAATTGGTTAAGGAGTGAACGGTCGCCAGTGTAAAGCAAGAAGCCGGCGCGGCGAAGTGCCGCGCCGGATGGCGGCTATTGGCTGTTTCTTACTCAATTTTCGGGAAGGCTGGCAAGCAGCAGGCGCTGCACGTTACCGCCCATGATTGCGGTAATGTCCGCGTGGCTGAAACCCGCTTTGAGCAGGCCTTCTGTTAGTTGCGGCAGGCCCGTTACGTCAAACGGTGCATGGATGGTGCCGTTGAAGTCCGAGCCCAGGCCCACGTGCTGCACGCCAATCAAGTCTGCGGCATAGCGCATTGCCTTGACGATGGCCTCGACCGAAGTGGCGCAGACGGCAGCATCCCAGTAACCGATACCGATGACCCCGCCGGTGGCGGCGATGGCTTTCAGGTGTTTGTCGCTGAGGTTGCGCGGGCCTTTGCAAGTGCCTTCGACACCAGTGTGGGAGACCAGGACCGGGCGCGTGCTGATGGCCAGTACATCATCGATCAGCGGGCGCGAGGCATGGGCCAGGTCGATCAGCATGGCTTTTTCTTCCAGGCGTTTGATCACCTGGCGGCCCAGCGGCGTCAGACCGCCTTTTTCCAGGCCGTGGGCCGAGCCGCCGATTTCGTTATCGAAGAAGTGGGTCAGGCCGGTGATGCGAAAGCCTGCGTCATACAGCGCTTCGACGTTTTCCAGCTTGCCTTCGATCGGTTGCAGGCCCTCGGTGGCGAGGATCGCCGCTACGATCGCCGCTACACGCTGCGGGTCTTTCTGCCAGGCGCTGACAAAGCTGGCCAGATCGCCACGGCTCTTGATTATGACCAGGCGACCGTCGCTATTGGCGCTGGCCTCATTGAGCTTGTGCGCCTGATAGAGGGCGCGTTGCAGCAGGCTGTTCCAGGTTTCCTTGGGCCAGCGCTGGGCCATGGCTAGCAGGGTGATGTTGTCGGTCTCGCCGCTGTTGCGCTCGTAATTGATGCCGCGCGGCGTCTTGGTTACGGTGGAGAACACCTGCAGCCCAACGCGGCCTTCAAGCATGCGTGGCAGGTCGGAATGGCCAAAGTCATAGCGCTTGAGCAGGTCACGTTCCCACAGCAGCACGTCGTCATGCAGGTCGGCGATAAACAGCTGTTGATGTAGCTGATTGGCCGATTCACTGGCGGGGTAAGGCGCGGGGGATTCGACGCTGTTCATCTTGCGGTCAAGCAAGGAGGGCAGGGCAAACACACTGCCCGCAGCGATCAATAGGATTATCAGCAGGGTGATCAGAATTTTGCGCATATGAAAGTGCCATCCGGGCGTTGTTGTTATGCGCAGCACTCTAGCAAGAGTGAGTAAGAAATGTGATTGAGTGGACTGCAGTACGGGTGCTTTTAACGTTTGTTTACGATCTCGCGAGCTAGAGTCCTGCAAGGCAAAAACAGGCGAGGAAGCGGAGTGTACTTTTGTACATGAGCATTCCGAGTCTGTTTTTAACGCAGCAGGGCCGACGCGCAGCAGATCGTGAGGATTAGCCGCAGAGGCAGTCGCGACCTTGCTGCTTGGCCTGATACAGCGCGCTGTCGGCGCGGGCGATCACGCCTTGCAGGCTGTCCTTGGGTTGCATCTGCGCCAGGCCGATGGACACGGTCACCCCCGGTAGCACGCCAATCGGTGAGTGGAATGAGCTGACATTGCGCAGCGCCAGGCGCAGCCGTTCGCCGATGCTGCGGGCCTCATCGATGCCAATTTCCGGCAGTAGGATGACGAACTCTTCGCCGCCATAGCGGGTCAGGCTGTCCTTAGGGCGCAGCTGATTGCGCAGGGTGTGCGCTACCAGGCATAGGGCGTAGTCACCGGCGAGGTGGCCGTGCTGATCGTTGTAGGCTTTGAAGTGGTCGACATCGAGCATCAGCATGCATAGTGGCTTGCCATTGAAGGCGCTGCGGGTGCTTTCGCGTTCGAAGATATGTTCCAGCCAGCGGCGGTTATAGGCGCCGGTGAGGGCGTCGATATTGGCGGTCTGTTCGCTGTCGAGAATGATCCGGTTGCCTTTGCGCACACGGTCGCAGAGCAGCTCGAGCATGTTCTGCATCAGTTCTGGTGATTGCTGGAACAGGTTGAACAGCGATTCGCGGTGCAGGCGCAGCACGCAGCAGGGCTCAGTCGCCACCACGTAGGCGGAGGGGTGTTCATTGTCGATAAAGCTGATTTCGCCGGCGCAGTCGCCGACTTTCAGGGTGCTGACGGCCTGGCTCTCGAGCGAACCAAGGTAGACCTTGAGTTGGCCTTTGAGTAGCAGATAGAGGTATTGGTTGCGGTTGAAGGGCGACAGCAAGACTTCGCCGGCTTCCAGATCGCAGGCACGAAATTCCTTGAGCAGCTGGCTGATGCTGCTGGCGGCGACATTATTGAACAGTCGCAGATGGCGAAGTTGTTGCAGGTCGGCCTGCCACTTGGCGTTTTTCATCGGATTGGCAGGTGTGACTGTGAGTTGGGAAAGTTGGGCATCGCTAACGCTCCCTGCATTAAGGGCGAACACCATGCCTGAACATATTCCGCTGTCTGAGGCCTGACAATCCTTGTCAGACGCACGGGCGACCAGTGGTCTTGAAGTTGAATGGTTGGTCACAAATCTGGCGCGATCCTTGCGCCAGCACTTGCTTACTCGGCGGGGTGCAGTTCTATGGCCCCGGCGAAGCCGGACAGGCGTTGAGTGATGGCGTCGGCCAGCGTGGTTTCACCAGCCGGCAGATGGATATGCGCGACCTGGCCGCGCTTGTCATCGCTGAGCACTTCCACGCGCAGGCGTGCATCCAGCTCTGCCAGTGCAGCCTGATAGACGCGCGCAATGGCATCAAAGCGCAGCGCCGGTTTGAAGGTTTTCCCCACGGCGGTCAGCGGGATGGCGTCGATGATCCAGGCGTCCTTGGGGATCGCTGCGCGCTCGGGGATGTGTTCGGCGGCATGCGCCAGCAGTTCGGCTTCGCTAACCTGCGCGCCGGGCTTGAGCTGCACATACACCACCGGCAGCTCGCCGGCTTTTTCATCGGGCTTGCCGACTGCGGCGGCCATGGCCACGGCGGGGTGCTTGTGCAGCGCTTCTTCGATCATCTGCGGGTCGATATTGTGGCCGCCACGGATGATCAGGTCCTTGCTGCGCCCGGTCAGCCAGATATAGCCGTCGGCATCTACGCGGCCTAAGTCGCCGGTATTGAACCAGTCGCCGTCGACCCAGATGCCGGCGTTCTTGCTGGTTTGCAGGTAACCCTTGAACACCGTGGCTCCACGGATGCACAGGTTGCCGATTTCATTACGACCGGCCTCTCTTAGGTAGTTGCCCTGTTCGTCGAGCACCTTGATGCTCACTTCGCAATACGGCATTGGCAGGCCGATGGAGCCGGGGCGACGCTCGCCAGCAGGCGGGTTGGCGCAGCTGCCGCAGGTGCCTTCGGTGAGGCCGTAGCCTTCGATCAGGGTCAGTCCGGTTTTGCTTTCGAACTGGCGGATCAGTTCCACCGGCATCGGTGCGGCGCCGCACAATGCGTATTTCAGTGAGCTGAGGTCATGGCCTTCGCTCGGTACCTGCAGCAGGCCGGCGTAGATGGTCGGCACGCCGCTGAAGAAGCTGACCTTGTGGCGTTCGATGATCTTCCAGAAATTGCCGATCAGGTTGGCGTTGCGATAACCCTGCGGGGTGGCCAGCAGCACTTCGGCGCCGCCGATAAAGGCGGTAAGGCCGGTGACGATCACGCCGTTGACGTGAAACAGCGGCAGGCCGCAGAGGGTGACATCGCCCGGCGCAAAGCCCGTGACAAGGTTCATGCTGTAGGCCATGGCCACTTCGTTACCGTGGCTGTGCGGCGCGAGCTTCGGCGTGCCGGTGGTGCCACCGGTATGGAAGTAGCTGGCAATGTCGTCCGGCGTGATCACTCGGCCGCTTTCCAGGTGATCATCCGGGCAGCTGGTAATCAGTTCATCGAAATCCAGCACGCCATCCGGCAATGGCCCGCGCTGCGCCTTGATGGCGGTGCGCTGTGGCTCCGGCAGCAGGTTGGCCATGTCCACACAGATAATTGCCTTGAGCGCTGGCAGTTGCTCGCGCAGGCCTTCGACCTTGGCCCACAGGTCGGTACCGGGGAAGGGCGCCAGGGTGACCAGCAGCTCGGAGTCCGAGGCCTGAATGAGCTCGGCGATATGTTCCGGGTCGAGCAGCGGGTTGATCGCATTGACGATCCCGGCCGCTTCGCCGCCCCAGATGGTGAAGTGGGTGTGCGGCAGGTTCGGCAGCAGAAACGATACGGCCTTGCCTGGGCGCAGGCCCAGGCGGTGGAAGGCGTTGGCGGTTTGGGTGATCTTGCTCAGCAGTTGCCCATAACTCAGGCGGTAAGCCGTCTCATCAGCCGTGCCCTGGAGGATAAACGAGAGTGCCGGCGCATCCGCTTGCCGCGCTGCGCTGCGGCGGATCAGCTCATAGGTACTGGCCGGCAGATCGCGCTCGGCCAGTGGGGTTTGCTCAATCAGCTGGATATCGCGCAGGGTCTTGATCGCAGGGATGGCAGGCATAGATGTTTTCGCTCGCAGACAGTCAACTGGTGAACCGTTGCTCCAGCCAGTCGGCGATGTCGCGGATTTCCTCATTCACCACTTCGTGGCCCATCGGGTAATCACGCCATTGCACGCTGACGCCAGAGGCACTCAGGTAGTCATGGGCTGCGCGGCCCATGGCCGGCAGAACTATGTCGTCGAATGTGCCATGCAAACACAGGACCGGCAGTTGTTTTTTTGTATCCGCCAGATGGATCTCGTCGCTGAAGGTCGGGGCATAGGTCGACAGAGCCATTACCCCGCCGAGGGCGAACTGCCAGCGCAGGAAAGCGGTGTGCAGCACCACCGCGCCGCCCTGGGAGAAACCGGCGAGAACGATGCGCGCAGGATCAATGCCGTCGTCGCGTTGTGCTTCGATCAGGGCGATGACCTGTTGCGCCGAGGCTTCCAGCTGCTCGCGGTTGATCGCGCGGGCCGGGCTCATGGCCAGAATGTCGTACCAGCTGGGCATGGCGTAGCCGCCGTTGATGGTTACCGCCTGGGTCGGCGCTTGGGGCAGAACGAAGCGGGTGCTGTGTAAACGCTTCTGGAGCATCTCCGCAACGGGCATAAAGTCGTAGCGGTCGGCACCCAGGCCGTGCAACCAAATGACGCACGAGTCTGCGGCAAGTGTGGGCTGAAGAATCAAGGGTTCGCTCATCTGAGGCTCCGCTGTGGTGCGCGCGCGCTGATTTAGTGCGCGAGAAAATTTAGGGGGTGGCGATTCTAGAAAGAAGTTGTCGCCAGGGTGCAAGTTTTGCTCTTGACCTGTCCGTATGGTGCTCAAAGCGCGGCGCTGGTACGGGCCTTGCTATACACCCTAGGGACTGATGACGTTGCCTGGTAGTGGTAACACTGCCACCAAACTGGGCACGGAGCAGACTGAAATGCCTTTGCCGGCGTTTCACAGGTTCGCCAGGCGCTGCATGCTGTGCGACAAGTCACTTGCTATCTGTCTCTAGCCCATTCAAATAATGGGCGGGTGAGAGTTTATGGCCGCTGGAGCAATCGGCAACTAAACTCGCGCTAAGGTTTGATCCCCGGTTGAGTGTGTTGCTGCCGACACAGTCAACGAGCCCCATAAGGGTACGGTGGTAGAACCGAGACTCCAAACACAACAAAAGCAACTGGAGGTTTTAATGAAGATGGTGAAATCCACATTGGCAGTACTGACCACCGCCGCTGTTCTCGGTGTCAGCAGTTTTGCTCAAGCAGGCGCTACTCTGGACGCGATCCAGAAGAAAGGTTTCGTACAGTGCGGTATCAGCGATGGTCTGCCTGGCTTCTCCTACGCCGATGAGAAGGGTAACTACCTGGGCCTCGACGTTGACGTATGCCGCGCAGTTGCTGCTGCAGTATTCGGTGACGCTACCAAGGTCAAGTACAGCCCGCTGACCGCCAAAGAGCGCTTCACTGCGCTGCAGTCTGGCGAAGTCGACATCCTCTCGCGTAACACCACCTGGACCAGCTCGCGCGATGCCGGCCTGGGTCTGAACTTTGCCGGCGTAAACTACTACGACGGTCAAGGCTTCCTGGTTAACAAGAAACTCGGCGTTTCCAGCGCTAAAGAACTCGACGGCGCAACTGTCTGCATCCAGGCAGGTACCACCACCGAGCTGAACCTCTCCGACTACTTCCGCGCCAACAACCTGAAGTACACCCCGATCACCTACGATACCTCCGACGAGAGCGCCAAATCGGTTGAAGCCGGCCGTTGCGACGTGCTGACCTCCGACCAGTCGCAGCTGTACGCACAGCGCATCAAACTGGCCGATCCGGAATCCTACGTGGTACTGCCGGAAGTGATCTCGAAAGAGCCACTGGGCCCGGTCGTACGCCAGGGTGACGAAGAGTGGTTCGACATCGTTCGCTGGTCGCTCTACGCGATGGTTAACGCTGAAGAGCTGGGTGTGACTTCGGCCAACGTCGAAGAGCAAGCCAAATCCACCAAGAACCCCGACGTAGCTCGTCTGCTCGGCGCTGAAGGTGAATTCGGCAAAGATCTGAAACTGCCGAAAGACTGGGCCGTACAGATCGTCAAGCAAGTGGGTAACTACGGCGAAAGCTTCGAGCGCAACGTCGGTACCGGCAGCGAGCTGAAGATCGAACGTGGCCTCAACGCCCTGTGGAACAAAGGTGGTCTGCAGTACGCACCGCCGGTGCGCTGACCGTCCGCTGCCAGCCGCTCGTCCTGAGTGGCTGGCATTGTTCTGATTGATGTGAACCTCATGCCCGCTGATGCGGGCATGAGGGTTCCAAGAGGGCTCCTATGCAAACCACTGCAAATGTCCCGCGCCCCGGTGGATCGGTCTGGACCGACCCCAAGGCGCGTGCCTGGCTATTTCAAATTCTTGCCGTTATCGCCGTTGTGGCGCTCGGCTGGTTTCTGTTTGATAACACCCAGACCAACCTGGAGAAACGCGGGATCACTTCCGGGTTTTCCTTTCTCAATAACAGCGCCGGTTTCGGCATTGCCCAGCACCTGATCGACTACAACGAAAGCAACTCCTATGGGCGTGTTTTCGTGGTGGGCCTGCTCAACACCTTGTTGGTGTCGGTGATTGGTATTGTCCTGGCGACGCTGTTGGGTTTCCTGTTGGGTGTGGCGCGTCTGTCGCCGAATTGGTTGGTCAGCAAGCTGGCCACCGTGTACATCGAGACGTTCCGTAATATCCCGCCGCTGCTGCAAATCTTCTTCTGGTACTTCGCCGTCATGCTTTCCCTGCCAGGACCGCGGCAGAGCATGGGCGTTGGCGAGACGTTCTTCCTCAACAGCCGTGGCCTGTATATGCCGGCTCCAAGCCCGACGGACAGCTTCAGCCTGTTTGCCGGTGCGGTGATCGTGGCGATCATCGGCGTGGTGTTGCTGGCGCGCTGGTCGAAGGCGCGTTTTGAAGCCACCGGCCAGCTGTTCCCGGTGTCTCTGGGGGCGATTCCGCTACTGATCGGTCTGCCAGGTCTGGCAATTCTGCTGGGCGGCAACCCGCTGCAGTGGAGTGTGCCGGAGCTGACGGGCTTCAACTTCCGTGGCGGCTGGGTGCTGATCCCTGAGCTGATGGCGTTGACCCTGGCGTTGACCATCTACACCGCAGCCTTTATCGCCGAGAACGTACGTTCCGGGATCATGGCGGTCAGCCACGGGCAGACCGAAGCGGCGCGCTCTCTGGGCCTGCCGGCCGGCAAGACCCTGCGTCTGGTGATCATTCCCCAGGCACTGCGCGTGATCATTCCGCCGCTGACCAGCCAATACCTCAACCTGGCGAAGAACTCCTCGCTGGCCGCGGGTATCGGTCATCCGGACATGGTCTCGCTGTTCGCCGGCACGGTACTCAACCAGACCGGACAAGCGATCGAGGTGATTGCCATCACCATGAGTGTGTACCTGGCGATCAGTATCAGCATTTCCATGTTGATGAACTGGTACAACAAGCGCATTGCGCTGATCGAGCGGTAAGGAGCAGCCATGCAAACTCATACTTTTAAACCTGATCTACCGCCACCCGCGCTCAGCGTCGGTGTGGTCGGTTGGCTGCGTGCCAACCTGTTCTCCAGCTGGTTCAACACGCTGCTGACGCTGTTCGCTGCGTATCTGGTCTGGCTGATTATGCCGCCGCTGATTCAGTGGGCCTTTATCGATGCGGACTGGACCGGTACCACCCGTGCCGACTGCACCAGTGGCGGGGCGTGCTGGGTGTTTGTGCAGCAGCGTTTCGGCCAGTTTATGTACGGTTTCTACCCGACTGAGCTGCGCTGGCGCGTTGACCTGACCCTGTGGCTGGCGATCATCGGTGCTGCGCCGCTGTTCGTACCGCAGATGCCGCGTAAGGCCATGTATGGCCTGGGCTTCCTGGTGGTTTACCCGCTGTTGGCGTATTGGCTGCTGCACGGTGGTTTCTTCGGTCTGTCGACCGTGTCCACTAGCCAGTGGGGCGGCCTGATGCTGACCCTGGTGATTGCCGCTGTCGGTATTGCCGGCGCTTTGCCGTTGGGCATTCTGCTGGCGCTGGGCCGTCGTTCGGAGATGCCAGCGATCCGCGTGATCTGCGTGACCTTTATCGAGTTCTGGCGCGGGGTGCCGTTGATCACCGTGCTGTTTATGTCCTCGGTGATGTTGCCGCTGTTCCTGCCTGAGGGCTTGAGCTTCGACAAGCTGATGCGTGCGCTGATTGGGGTGATCCTGTTCCAGTCGGCCTATATCGCCGAAGTGGTGCGTGGTGGTCTGCAGGCGATTCCCAAAGGTCAGTACGAGGCCGCTGCGGCCATGGGCCTGGGCTACTGGCGGATGATGGGCCTGGTGATTCTGCCGCAAGCCCTGAAGCTGGTTATTCCCGGCATCGTCAACACCTTTATTGCGCTGTTCAAGGACACCAGCCTGGTGATCATCATCGGCCTGTTCGACCTGCTCAACAGCATCAAGCAAGCCACCACCGATCCGGCTTGGCTGGGCATGGCCACTGAAGGCTATGTGTTTGCCGCGCTGATTTTCTGGATTTTCTGTTTTGGTATGTCCCGCTACTCCCAACATCTGGAGCGCAAGCTGGACACCGGCCACAAGCGTTAGGAGCTAACCAATGAGTGAAGCAAACAAACAGCCTGCGCCTGCTGATGGCATGATCCAGATGCAGGGCGTGCACAAATGGTACGGTCAGTTCCATGTGCTCAAAGACATCAACCTGAATGTGCAGGCCGGTGAGCGTATCGTGTTGTGCGGGCCATCCGGCTCGGGCAAATCGACCACCATCCGCTGCCTCAACCGTCTGGAAGAACACCAGCAGGGGCGCATCGTGGTCGATGGCACCGAGCTGACCCACGACCTCAAGCACATCGAAGCGGTGCGTCGCGAAGTCGGCATGGTGTTCCAGCACTTCAACCTGTTTCCGCACCTGACCGTGTTGCAGAACTGCACCCTGGCGCCGATGTGGGTGCGCAAGATGCCCAAGCGTCAGGCGGAAGAAATTGCCATGCACTTTCTCGAGCGCGTGCGCATTCCGGAGCAGGCCAATAAGTACCCAGGCCAGCTTTCCGGCGGCCAGCAGCAGCGTGTGGCGATTGCCCGTGCGCTGTGCATGAAGCCAAAGATCATGCTGTTCGACGAGCCGACCTCGGCCCTCGATCCGGAAATGGTCAAGGAAGTGCTGGATACCATGATCGGCCTGGCTGAAGACGGCATGACCATGCTCTGCGTAACCCACGAGATGGGCTTTGCCCGCACCGTGGCGAACCGGGTGATCTTTATGGACAAGGGCGAGATCGTGGAACAGAACGAGCCCAACGCCTTTTTCACCAACCCGCAGAACGAACGCACCAAGCTGTTCCTCAGCCAAATCATTCACTGAGTTTCAGCCGCAACAAGAAAGGGAGCCTTCGGGCTCCCTTTTTTATGCACTTAGCAACGCTGTGTGGTTATTTGTTCTCTGGCCACAGACGCAATGGCTTGCCTTCGGCGGGCCACAGCTGCAGTTGCTCGGTGGCGGAGAAGTCCCAGCGCTCTACCTTGCTCAGGCTGTCGAGAAAGCGCGCTTCCTGCTCCATCAGCGCCGGTGCGCACATCTTGCGGGTGCTGCCGGCGGCGCTGAAGCTGAGCTTGTTGCCATCCAGGGTGTAGCCGGCAAACCAGTGGTTGCAGCCGGCGTTGCCATAGGCGCGGCCGTCGTCACCGAGGGTGATGGTCAGATGACTGCGGTCGATCAGTGGGCGCTCGCCAATCCATTCCACCTGGTAGCTGTGCTCGGTTTCCAGCTGCGGTGCGGATGTGGCGCAGCCCACGAGGCCGGCAGCCAGCAGGCTGATAGTCAGTACGCGTTTCATATAGCCTCCTTGTTGATGCATTTCGGGCACAGGTGCTTGGCGTTTTTCGACTGCCAGCCCAGTTCCTTGATTCGCGCTTCGGCGGCTGGTGCCTGGGCCTTTTTGCCGAGGGCGGCGTCGACGGCGAACTCGAAGTCCAGCTGCGCATTGCAGCTGTCGCAGTTGGCCTGCCAATTGAAAATCGCCAGTTCCTTGAACGCCGGGCCGGTGGCCACGGCAACCCACTGGCCACGCGGGTTGATCAGGTGACGAACCTTGTCGGCCTGCAGACGCATGGACAGCTCACGGCTGCCCTTTAGGGTCACCAGCAGGGTGTCGCCGCTCTGGATCGAACCGCCATTGCCGGTCACCTGGTAACGGCCCGGTGCCAATGCGCGGCATTCGATCAGGGTGTGCTCGGGGTTGAGCAGGTTGTAGCGAAAGTCGTGTTCAGCCATGAATCCTCCAGATAGGCGTAAATGCTATCACGCGGCAGGAAACAGCTGATTGATCGGCGCATTTCCCAGCCAGGCGGCGATATTGTCCCGGGTGGTATCGGCAATAGCGGCCAGAGCCTCGTGAGTGAGAAAGCCCTGGTGCGCGGTAATCAGCACATTGGGGAAGCTCAGCAGGCGCGCCAGCACATCATCCTGCAGCGGCTGTTCGGAGCAATCCTCGAAGAACAGCTCGGCTTCTTCCTCATAAACATCCAGGCCCAGATAGCCCAGTTGCCCACTTTTCAGCGCGCCGATCAGCGCCGGGGTGTCGATCAAGGCGCCGCGCCCGGTATTGATCAACATCACGCCGCGCTGCATCTGCTGCAACCGCGAGGCGTTGATCAGGTGGTGAGTGGCGGCGTTGAGCGGGCAATGCAGGCTGATGATGTCACTGCTTTCTAGCAGCTGATCCAGCCCGACCTGCTGCGCGCCGGCGGGTAGCTCGGCGATAGGCGTAGGGTCATGGACCAGCAGCTGGCAGCCGAAACCGGCCATGATTCGCGCGAAGGTCAGGCCAATCTGTCCGGCGCCGATAATCCCGACCTGTTTGCCATGCAGGTCGAAGCCGATCAGCCCGTGCAGGGAGAAGTCGCCCTCGCGGGTGCGGTTGAAGGCACGGTGAGTGCGCCGGTTGAGCGTCATGATCAGCGCCAGGGCATGTTCGGCGACGGCATGCGGCGAGTAGGCGGGCACGCGTACCACCGTCAGGCCGAGGGCCTGCGCGGCGTGCAGGTCGACGTGGTTGTAGCCGGCCGAGCGCAGGGCAATCAGCCGCGTACCGCCGGCCGCCAGTTGCTGCAGCACGGCGGCGCTGAGGTCGTCATTGATAAAGGCGCAAACTACCTCGCAGCCGGCGGCCAGGCTGGCGCTGTCTGGGCGTAGATGGGCTTCCTGAAAATTCAGCTGCCAGTCGTCCGGGAAACCAGCAGCGCGAAAGCTCTGCTGGTCGTAAGGCTTGCTGCTGAACAGAATGATGCGCATGGAGCTCCTTGGCGTGTGGCTTCGCAGCGTCTGAATCAGGCGCTGACCTGGGCGTGCCGCGCCAGCCGGTCGATGGCCGCATCCAGCTCATCCAGGGCTTGTTGGGCGGCGGGATCGTTCTGTTTCAGCAGGGTTTCGCTGCGCTGGCAGGCGGCGCGCAACTGCGGCACGCCGCAGTAACGGGTAGCGCCGTGCAGGCGGTGTACACGTTCGATCAGGCTGTTGCGCTCGCCACTGTCCCGCGCCTGGCGGATGGCTTGACGGTCGCCGGGCAGGCCGGCCAGCAGCATGCTCAGCATATCGGCAGCCAGGTCAGCTTTACCCGCTGCCAGGCGCAGGCCTTCGTCGGCATCCAGTACGCTGAGGTTGTTATGCGTGGCACTGATGCCAGTGTGTTCGTCGCTCTGGTTGCGCAGGGCCAGGCCGGTCCACTTGAGTACCACCTGGGCCAGCTGGCGCTCGCTGATCGGCTTGGTCAGGTAGTCGTCCAGGCCGCTTTGCAGCAGAGCGCGTTTCTCGTTGGCGAGGGCGTGGGCGGTCAGCGCGACAATCGGCACCGGGCCCTGGTTGCGCTCGTTTTCCAGTTGGCGAATCGCCTCGGTGGCCTGGCGGCCATCCATGCCGGGCATCTGCACGTCCATGAAGATCAGGTCGAACGTCTGCTCGGCGGCTTTCTCCACGGCCTCATAGCCGCTGTTGGCGATGCTCACTTGCGCGCCCATATCGTCCAGCAGGGTTTGCACCAGCAGCAGGTTGGCCGGGTTGTCGTCGACGCAGAGAATCAGCGGCGGGCGGCTCGGGGCGCTTTGCTTGTTTTCTGCACGGCTTTGTCGTGGGCTGACCAGCTCGGCCAGGCCGCGTTGCAGCTTGCGCGTGCAGGCCGGTTTGGCCTGCAGCTGGCTGTAAGCATCCGGCAACAGGCTGTGGTACAGCGACTGTTCGGTGGTGGGGCACAGCAACAGGGTCTTGCAGGCCAGGCGTTCGAGCTCCCAGATGCGCTGATCGAGGCGCTCCGGCGGCAAGGTCTGGGTGCTGACGCCGAGCACCGCCAGTTCGATTGGCTGAGCGCTATGCCGCGCCTCGGCCACTGCGCTGAGCAGGCTGTCGAGGTTGTCGAAGCCACTGACCTGCAGGCCGCAGTCTTCCAGTTGATGTTGCAGAGCCTGGCGCGCCAGGTCGTGGTGTTCCAGGGCGGCCGCGCGGCGGCCGAGCAGCGGTGGCCGTGGCAGGTCTTCGGCATCGTCACGGGCCTTGGGCAGGCTCAGGGTGATCCAGAATTCAGAGCCTTCTTCGGGCGTGCTATCGACGCCGATCTCGCCGCCCATCTGTTCGATCAAACGTTTGGAAATCACCAGACCCAGGCCGGTGCCGCCGGCTTGACGGCTGAGCGAGTTGTCAGCCTGGCTGAAGGCCTGGAACAGTTCGCGCAGGTCTTCATCGGACAGGCCGATGCCGGTGTCCTGCACGCTGATGCGCAGCTGCGCGCGGTCGGCGCTTTCGTCTTCAAGCATGGCGCGGATCACGATGGTGCCTGCGCGGGTGAACTTGATCGCGTTGCTTACCAGGTTGGTCAGAACCTGCTTGAGCCGCAGCGGGTCGCCGATCAGCGACAACGGCGTGTCGCGGTAGACCAGGCTGAGCAGCTCCAGCTGTTTGGCGTGGGCGGCGGGGGCGAGGATGGTCAGGGTGTCCTGCAGCAGATCGCGCAGGTTGAACGGGATATTTTCCAAGACCAGTTTGCCAGCCTCGATCTTCGAGAAATCGAGAATCTCGTTGATGATCGCCAGCAGGCTGTCGGCGGATTTTTCGATGGTGCCCAGGTAATCCTGCTGGCGCGGGGTCAGTTCGCTTTTCTGCAGCAGGTTGGTAAAGCCGAGGATGCCGTTGAGCGGAGTGCGGATCTCGTGGCTCATATTGGCGAGGAATTCGGATTTGATCCGGCTGGCCTCCAGGGCCTCTTTGCGCGCCAGGTCGAGCTCGATGTTCTGGATTTCGATGGTTTCCAGGTTCTGCCGTACGTCTTCGGTGGCCTGATCGACACTGTGCTGCAGTTCTTCCTGAGCGTTCTGCAGGGACTCGGCCATGCGGTTGATACCCGAGGCCAGTTCGTCCAGCTCATGACTGCCAAGTGGCGGCAGGCGGGTTTCCAGGTGGCCGTCCTTGAGCTGGGCAACGCTCTGTTTGATCTGCCGCAGTGGGTCGTTGATCGTGCGGCTCATGCGCACGGCGAGCAGGGCGGTGACCATCAGCCCGGTGGCAATCAGCAGCAGGCTGGCCAGCAGGCTGCGGTAGCCGCTGAGCAGGGTGCTGTGGTGCGACAGCTCCAGCTCGACCCAGCCCAGCAACCGCGTGCTTGGTTCTGCAGTGGTCTTGCCGGTCAGGCTCAGGTGTTGCTGATACACCGGCAACAGAAAACGCGTGGCGTGCTGATTGCTGTTTTGCGCCGGCTGCGGTTCGCCTGCTGACGGTGCCGGGTTGAGCATGCTCGGCCCGGCGTGGGCCAGGGTGTCGCGCTCGGCGGCGAGGAAGCTTACGGCGCGTACATCCGGCTGATCGAGTGCCTGGCTGGCAATGCGCTGCAGCACTTCGCTGTCACCTGCATGCAGCGCCGGCGCGGCCAGCGGCGCAAGCTGCTCAATGATCATCTGCCCGCGCTGCAGCAGTTGTCCCTGCAGGCCGGATAACTGCACCCAGGTGAAATAGCCGCCCAATACCAGCGCCAATAGGCTGGTGGGCAGTAGGGTGAGCATGAGCACACGGCCTTTGATGCCTAAATCCTTTAACACGCGCTGCCTCCTGTATTGACCTGTGCAGTTTAGCGGCTGCGCCTGTTCTTATGGCAAATGCTGTTGCTCACATTGGCTCTGTTATATGGCCGAGCGAGGTTTGCCGTTATCATGACGGCCTTCTTTGCTTCTGGATCATCTCGTTCGCCATGAGCCCGCATTACCCAACCATCGCCGATTGCATCGGCAACACCCCGCTGGTGCGTTTGCAGCGCCTGCCGGGTAACACCAGCAACACCTTGCTGTTGAAGCTGGAAGGCAACAACCCGGCGGGTTCGGTGAAGGACCGTCCGGCGTTGTCGATGATCACTCGCGCCGAGCAGCGCGGCGACATCCAGCCCGGTGATGTGTTGATCGAAGCCACCAGCGGCAACACCGGCATCGCCCTGGCCATGGCGGCGGCAATCAAGGGTTACCGGATGATCCTGATCATGCCGGACAACTCCACCGCCGAGCGCAAGGCGGCGATGACTGCTTATGGCGCGCAGTTGATTCTGGTTGGCGGTATGGAAGAGGCCCGCGACCTGGCCCTGCAAATGCAGGCTGACGGCAAAGGCAAGGTGCTCGATCAGTTCGCCAACGGCGACAACCCGATTGCTCACTACACCAGCACCGGCCCGGAAATCTGGCAGCAGACGGGCGGGCAGATCACCCATTTCATCAGCTCGATGGGCACCACGGGGACTATCATGGGCGTGTCGCGCTTCCTGAAAGAGCAGAAGCCCGACGTGCAGATCGTCGGGCTGCAGCCGATGGAAGGCGCGGCGATTCCTGGTATTCGCCGCTGGCCGCAGGAGTACCTGCCGAAGATTTATCAGGCCGAGCGGGTTGATCGCATCATCGACATGGGCCAGCAGGAAGCCGAAGACGTGATGCGCCGACTGGCTCGTGAAGAAGGCATCTTCTGCGGCGTGTCCTCCGGTGGCTCGGTGGCGGCGATGCTGCGTCTGTCCCAAGAAGTGGAGAATGCGGTGATGGTGGCGATCATCTGCGACCGTGGCGACCGTTACCTGTCTAGCGGCGTTTACGACGCTCCGAGCAACTGATGGCCAAGAAAGACGGCGGTCTGCGCTTTCAACCCAGCGGTGGTTCCCGGGCGCCGCAGGTGCCGGTGGGCAAGAAGCAGAAGCTCATCATCGAGCGCCTGGCCAACGATGGCCGTGGCATCGCGTTCAACGAAGGGCGTACCTGGTTTGTCAGTGGCGCGCTGGCCGGTGAGCAGATCGAAGCGCGGGTGCTCGGCGCTCATGGCAAGGTGGTAGAGGCGCGGGTTGAGCGGATTCTCACTGCCAGCGCCGAGCGCCGCAGCGAGGCCTGCGTGCATGCCAAGGTCTGCGGCGGTTGCAGCCTGCAACATATGCCCCATGCCGATCAGCTTGCCCTGAAACAGCGCATGCTCGCCGAGCAGCTCAGCCGTCTGGCTAACCTTGAACCGCTGGAATGGGCCGCACCGCTGGTCGGTCCGGAGCTGGGCTATCGCCGTCGTGCGCGCATCGCCGTGCGCTGGGACAACAAGGCCAAGCGCTTGGACGTTGGTTTTCGCGCCGCAGCCAGTCAGGACATCATCGCCATCAGCGATTGCCCGGTGCTGGTACAACCCTTGCAGCCGATCCTGCGGGCGTTACCGCTGGTGTTGCGTGAGCTGGATAAACCCCAGGCCATTGGTCATGTCGAGTTGTTCAGCGGCAGCTCCAGTGCTGTGCTGATAAGGCATACCGCTGTATTGAGCGAAGCGGACCTGGCCCGTTTGCAGGCGTTCTGCACTGAGCAGAATGCGCAGCTCTGGTTGCACGGTACGGACGAGCCGCAGCCGTTTGATCCAGCGCAGCAGCTGAGTTATCGCTTGGATGCGTTTGCTCTCGACCTGGCGTATCGGCCCGGTGACTTTGTGCAGGTCAACCAGCCGGTGAATGACGCCATGGTCGCGCAGGCGCTGGATTGGTTGGCGCCGCAGGCCGATGAGCGGGTGCTGGATCTGTTCTGCGGTCTGGGCAATTTCGCCTTGCCATTGGCTCAGCGTGTGGGTGAACTGGTGGCGGTGGAGGGCGTGCAAACCATGGTCGAGCGCGCCGCCGAGAATGCCGTGAGCAATGGTCTGGGCAATGCGCACTTTTTCCAGGCCGACCTGTCCAACCCGCTGGTCGATGCGAGCTGGGCCCAGGGCGGTTTTGCCGCTGTGCTGCTGGACCCGCCGCGGGATGGTGCGTTGCAGGCAGTCAAGCAAATGACGGCGTTGGGCGTCAAACGGGGGCTGTACGTGTCGTGCAACCCGACGACCCTGGCCCGCGACAGCGCCGAGTTACTGGCGCAAGGCTATCGGCTGGAACGTGCCGGTATCCTCGATATGTTTCCGCAAACCGCGCACGTCGAAGCGATGGCGCTGTTTGTCAGGCAGTAGATAGAAGCGCCGGGATACGGCGGCAGGTGCTTGGTTTTATCCGGCGTCGCCCTTATCTCGGTGCTGCAGGGGCGCGCAGGGAGTGCGCCTTAAGTGGTTAAACCGACCGGCTCATAGAAGGCGGCGACTGTTCGGTGTGCATGCCGCGCACCGTAGGGAAGGTAAGCAAGATGGTTCAGGTCAGAGCGCATCAGCCGATCAACGATGACGGCAGCATCAACCTTGAAGCCTGGCTCGGGCATGTGCTGAGCGTCGATCCGGCACTGGATCGCGAAGCCCTGCGCGAGGCCTGCGAGTTCGCCCGCGAGGCTGAGCAGCAGGCCAATGCCGCGAAGAATCTGTGGACTGAGGGCGCGTCGAGTTTTCGCTCCGGTCTGGAAATCGCCGAAATTCTCGCCGACCTCAAGCTCGATCAGGACTCCCTGGTTGCCGCCGTAATCTACCGCTGCGTGCGCGAAGGCAAGGTGCCGTTGGCGCTGGTGCATCAGCGTTTCGGCCCTGTGGTGGCCAAGCTGGTCGAGGGCGTGCTGCGCATGGCGGCAATCAGCGCATCCTTGAACCCGCGTGATTCCCTGGTGCTCGGCTCCCAGGCGCAGGTGGAAAACCTGCGCAAGATGCTCGTGGCGATGGTCGATGACGTGCGCGTGGCGCTGATCAAGCTGGCTGAGCGCACCTGCGCGATCCGCGCGGTGAAAGAAGCGGATGACGAGAAGCGTCAGCGCGTGGCCCGCGAGGTGTTCGACATCTACGCACCGTTGGCTCACCGCCTGGGCATCGGCCATATCAAGTGGGAGCTGG
>JBIHZW010000244.1:0-5686 GCA_044240245.1 Pseudomonas sp.
TTCTATATCAGCCATGTGGAAACCGATTCGGAAATCCCCGGCAGCCTGACCAAGGCACAGCTGCGGCGTAATCCCGAGCAGGCGGCGCTGAGCACGGTGACCGGCGATAACAAACGCGATTTCACCCTCAACCGCATCGGCAATATCACCACCCTGCAACTGGACGGCGGACACAGCCTGGAACTGTCCAGCTTCTACAGCGAGAAATCGCTGTGGCACCCGATCTTCCAGGTGCTGGAAGTCGACAGCGAAGATCTCGGCGTGCGCCTGACCCACAAGTGGCACAACAGCGACGGCTGGCACTGGAATGCTGGTGTGGAGGCGCTGCAGGGCCGCAACCAGGCGGAAAACTACGTCAACGTCGCCGGTAAACGCGGCAACCAGGTGGATCGCCAGGTGCAGACCGCGCGCAGCCTGAATGCCTTTACTGAGCTGGAAGTGCCGCTGGCCGAAGACTGGGCGCTGATCGGCGGCCTGACCTGGCTGCACAGCGAGCGCGATATCGATGACAAGCTGAAAAGCAGCTTCAACTTCGTCGGCATGCCGACTGGTTTTCAGGATGCTTCATTCAACCGCAGCTACAGCGCACGGATTGGCCGTATCGGCCTGCGCCACGACCTGGCAGACGGCGTGCAGTTGTTCAGCAACCTCAGCCAGAGCTATGAGCCACCCACCTTCAGCGAGCTGACCGGTGGCGCTATCGTCACCGAGAACGAGGCGCAGAAGGCCACCACCCTGGAGGCCGGTATGCGCTTCACCCAGGGCAATCTCGACCTGGACCTGGCGGTTTACCGCAGCGAGATCCGCGACGAGCTGCTGGGTTACGTCAACCCGCTGGCCCCGACCCAGGTGATCACCACCAACGCCGACCGCACCGTGCACCAGGGCATCGAGTTCGGTGGTGCCTGGCAGCTGGGCGAGCTGGTGTTGCGCGGTCAGTACCTGCTCAATGACTTCCGCTTCGACAACGACCCGGCTTACGGCAACAACCGCATTGCCGGCGTGCCGAGCCAGTTCCTCAAGGGTGAGGCGCTGTGGCAGCGCAATGGCTGGTACGCCGGCCCGACGGTCGAGTGGGTACCGGTGCACTACGCCGCCGACCACGCCGAGTCGCTGTATGCCGAAGCCTATGCACTCTGGGGGCTGAAGGGCGGTTATCGCCCACGTGATGGCCTGGGCTTCTTCGTCGAAGGGCGCAACCTCTCCGACAAGACCTATATCGCCACCACTGGCGTAGTCGCCAATGCCCGTGCTCAGGACGCCGCGCTGTTTATGCCGGGCGATGGTCGCAGCCTGTATGTCGGCCTGGAGTGGAAGCTATGACTCGCGTTCTGTTCAACCCTCGGATGATTACCAGCGGAGCAGCCCAATGAAACAGCCGACCCCGTCGTTCTACAACCTGGCCTGGCGCTGGCATTTCTATGCCGGGCTGTTTGTTATCCCTTTTCTGATTCTGCTGTCGGTCACCGGGATCATCTACCTGTTCAAGCCGCAGCTGGATCAGTTGATGTATGCCGAGCTGCTACAGGTAGCGCCTGCCGAGCACGCGATCTCGGCCGATCAGCAACTGGCTCTGGTGCAGCAGGCGTACCCGCAGGCGTTGATCAAGCAGTACCTGCCGCAGCTGGCCGAGGGGCGTAGCGCGCAGTTTGTGCTTGAGGCCGAAGGCCAGGGCCTCACTGTATTTGTCGACCCTTATCGCGGCACATTGCTGGGCAGCCAGGATGTGCAGAACAACCTGCAAGCCATCGCCCGTCAGCTGCACGGCGACCTGATGATCGGCACTGTCGGTGATCGCCTGATCGAGTTGGCCGCCGGCTGGGGCATCGTGTTGGTGGTCTCCGGCCTGTACCTGTGGTGGCCGCGTGGGCGCTCCGGTGCGGGCGTGCTGTGGCCACGGCTGACGGCGCGGGGCCGCTTGCTGTGGCGTGATCTGCATGCGGTAACCGGGTTCTGGGGCTCGCTGTTGCTGCTATTTATGCTGCTCACCGGGATGACCTGGACCGGTTTCTGGGGCGCGCAGTTCGCCGGCGCCTGGAACCACTTCCCGGCCGCGATGTGGGACGACGTGCCGCAGTCCGGCAAGCTCACCGGCAGCCTCAACAACAGCAGCCAGCAGACCGTTGCCTGGGCGGTGGAAACCACGCCGCTGCCGGCCTCCGATCCACACGCCGCGCATAACGGGCACGCGGCTCACGAGGCGCCCGCCGCTCCGGCCAACCTGCTGCAGTATGTGGTCGATACGGCTGCCGAACGCGGCGTACAGCCGGGCTACAGCATCACCCTGCCGAAAGGTGAAACCGGGGTGTACAGCATCGCGCTGTTTGCCGCTGACCCGCGCAACGACGCCACCCTGCATATCGATCAGTACAGCGGTGCAGTGCTCGCCGATGTGCGCTGGAAGGATTACGGCGTGGTGGCGAAAACCGTGGAAACCGGGGTCATGCTGCATGAAGGCAAGCTGTTCGGCTTGGCCAACCAGTTGCTGATGCTCGCGGTCTGCCTGCTGGTGCTGCTCAGTGCTGTCAGCGGCCTGATCATGTGGTGGCAACGCCGTCCGACTGGAAAGCTCGGCGTACCGCCACTGCGGCATGACCTGCCACGCTGGAAAACCGCGATTGTCATCATGTGCCTGCTTGGTGCGGCCTTCCCGCTAGTGGGGGCGTCCTTGCTGCTGATCTGGGCGCTGGACTGGCTGTTGCTGTCGCGCCTTGCCGGGCAGCGGCTGGCCAATGGCTGAATGGAATAACTGGCGCGGGCTTGGCCCGCGCCAAGGCTTCGCGTTACAACGCACGTCTGGACTGTCAGTCCACCACCGGAGGAACACCATGTTGTTGAAGAAGACTCTGCTGATCGCCGCTCTGCTAAGCCCGAGCCTGTTTGCCAGTGCCCATGAATACAGCGCCGGCGAGCTGCATATCGAACATCCCTGGTCGCGGGAAATGCCTGCGGTAGCACCGACGACGGCGGCCTATTTTGTGGTGCACAACAAGGGCGCCGAGGCTGATCGCCTGCTCAGCGTCAGCACCCCGCACGCCGGCAAGGCCGAGCTGCATGAGCATATCCACGCCGATGGTCTGATGAAGATGCAGCAGGTGCAGAACGTCGCCATTCCTGCCGGTGGTGAAGTGAAGTTCGCGCCCATGGGCTACCACGTGATGCTGTTCAACCTGAAACAGCAGGCCAAGGACGGCGAGCGCTTCCCGCTGACCCTGACCTTCGAGAAGGCAGGTTTGGTTGAGGTGGAGATCGCAGTGCAAAAGGATGCGCCGGCGGATCAGGGCTCGGCGCACCACTGACAGCGCTGGCCTAGCGGTTGCGCCGCTAGGCCGTTGCCTGGGGCGGCGGTTTAAACCAGCCGCGCATCCAGGCTGTTTTGCGCCAGGCGTTTAGCCTGCTCCTGGGTCATGCCCAGGCTGTCGTAAAGGGCGGCGAAGTTCTCGGTGACGTAGCCGCCGAAGTAGGCCGGGTCGTCCGAGTTCACCGTCACCCTCACCCCGCGTTCGAGCATCTGCAGGATGTTGTGCTGGCGCATATCGTCGAATACGCAGAGCTTGGTATTGGACAGCGGGCAGACGGTCAGCGGGATCTGCTCGTCGATGATGCGCTGCATCAGCCGCTCGTCTTCGATGGCGCGCACGCCGTGGTCGATGCGCTCGATCTTCAGCAGGTCCAGGGCTTCCCAGATGTATTCGGGCGGGCCTTCCTCGCCGGCGTGGGCGACGGTCAGCAGACCTTCGCTGCGCGCCTTGTCGAACACCCGCTGGAACTTGCTGGGCGGGTGGCCCATCTCCGAGCTGTCCAGGCCGACGGCGATAAACGCATCGCGGAACGGCATGGCTTGCTCAAAGGTTTTAAACGCTTCTTCTTCGGACAGATGCCGCAGAAAGCTCAGAATCAGACCGTGGCTGATGCCCAGCTGCTTTTCGCCATCGACCAGCGCCTGCTTGATGCCGCGTAGCACCACTTCAAAGGGAATGCCCCGGTCGGTATGAGTCTGCGGGTCGAAGAACGGCTCGGTGTGGATCACGTTCTGCGCCTTGCACTTGAGCAGGTAGGCCCAGGTCAGGTCGTAGAAGTCCTGCTCGGTGCGCAGCACATCGGCACCGGCGTAATACAGGTCGAGAAACTCCTGCAGGTTGTTGAAAGCGTAGGCGCTGCGCAGCGCTTCAACGTCGTTCCAGGGCTGGGCAATCTTGTTGCGCTCGGCCAGGGCAAACAGCAGCTCGGGCTCCAGCGAGCCTTCCAGGTGCAGGTGCAGTTCGGCCTTGGGCAGGGCATTGAGCCAGTCGTACATGGTCAGATCTCGTTATCAGGCGTGGTCGCGACAAAGTTTAACCGTAAGGACAGGATTTCGCCGAATCGGTACGGCGATGTGCTATTTGTGGGAGCGCCGCCCGGCCCCTTCCACCAGACCCAATTGAACCTGAGCCTGTTCTTCCCGCCGATAAGCGTAGGTGTCGGCAAAGCGCGACAGCAGGTATTCGGCGCTGGTCACTGACGGATACTTGGACGGGTTGCTGGCGTCCGAGCAGTTCGGTAGGCAGCTGATGTCGGTATCCGGGTGCGGTTCGGCGAAGAACGGCATGGAGTAGCGATCCACCCCCAGCGGGCTGATCACCCGGTGCGGCGTGGAGGTGTAACGGTCGTTGCTCCAGCGCGCGAGCATGTCACCGATGTTCACCACAAAGCTGCCGGCAAGCGGCGGTGCATCGATCCACTCACCGTCACGGTTGCGCACCTGCAGGCCGCCGGCGTCATCCTGATAGAGCAGGGTGATGCAACCGTAATCAGTGTGCGCCCCAGCGCCTTGCTGTTCGGCGCTGCTGGCGGTGTGGCGCGGCGGGTAGTGAATCATGCGCAGCACGCTGATCGGCTCATGGAAGCGCGTGTCGAAAAAATCGCGCTCGATACCTAGGGCAATGGTCATGGCGCGCAGCAGGGTTTGCGCCAGCGCCTGCATATCGGCGTAGTGCTGTTCCATCAGGGTGGCCCAACCGGGCAGGTCGGGATGACGATTGGCGCCGCGCAGCGGCTTGCCGGCCAGCACCTCGGGGTGGTTGAGGTCCATATGGAAACCCATATCGAAGGTTTCCTTGAGATCGCTGGGTTTGCTTGGGTCCAGCTGCTCAGTGGCGATAGCGCCGTAGCCACGGTGATGGGCGGTTTGGGTGATGTCGATCTTGAGCTTCTCTTGCGCCGGCAGGGCGAAGAAGGTCTTGGCGGCGCTCAGCAGGTCGGCGATACGCGCCGGGCTAATCGGGTGGCCGGTGATATAGAAGAAACCCCATTCGCGGCAGGCGCGATCAATCTGTTCAGCCACGGCGGACCAGGCAGCTTGGTTGTCACTGTAGAGCGGGGCGATATCGATAATCGGTAGGGTATTCATAGAGGCTCCGGGTGGGGCGTGCTGCGAGTCTTCTCGTACCCAGGGCAGCGAAAAAGGACGATGCCAGTTAAGGCATCGTCCTTCTGATGCGGTTCTGCCAGAGGGCAGGGACGGCATTGGTTTGATGTGTGTGGGAGGGGCTTACTTCGGCAGTTCAGCCTTTACGTTTTCCACGTAGTAGTTCATTGAGGCCAGTTCGGCGTTGGTCGCTGAGACGCCGGCCGGGATTTTCTCTACGCCGCTCTGGTCCTTGATCGGCCCGGTGAACGGATGGAACGCGCCGCTCTTGATGTCGGC
>JBIHZW010000245.1:0-5663 GCA_044240245.1 Pseudomonas sp.
CATGGATATCATGGTCTCGTCCAACTTCGAGCGTTTGCTGTTCGACCTGCACGGTCGCAACGGCGCGGCAATCGCCGAGCTGATGGCAACCTTCAAGCAGGGCGGCGGTTTCAGTGTCGATCAAGATCGCTGGACCGAGGCGCGCAAGCTGTTCGACTCGCTGGCGGTGGATGATGCGCAGACCTGCGAAACCATCACCGAGGTGTTTAACGAGTGTGGCGAGCTGCTCGATCCGCATACCGCGATCGGCGTGCGTGCTGCCCGTGAGTGCCGTCGCAGCCTGAGCACGCCGATGGTGATTCTCGGCACTGCGCATCCGGTCAAGTTCCCCGAGGCGGTGGAGAAGGCCGGCGTCGGCCAGGCGCCTGCACTGCCGCCGCACCTGGCTAATCTGTTCGAGCGCGAGGAGCGCTGCACGGTACTGGCCAATGATCTGAAAACCGTACAGGGCTTCGTGGCTCAGCACGGCAATCGCGGTAAGCCGCTGTAAATCAGGCGCTGGTCGACAAAGCCGGTACCCGTGAGGGGCCGGCTTTTTTTGCGGCTATGCTCTGCGTAGTTTGTTGGGCTGGAGCGTGTTATGACTGAGTTTGATCAGGATTTGCCGGTGGAGGTGATAGCGGCACTTGAGCGTGGGCAGAAAATCGAGGCAATCAAGCTGCTGCGTGAGCTCAAGGGGATTGGCTTGAAAGAGGCCAAGGAAGCCGTGGACGACTACACCCCTGAGCGACAGCCGGGTGGTGTCTCGGTAGTGCAGTCGGGTGGACATGGCGGTATCTTCTGGTTGTTGGGCTTACTTGTGCTGGGCGTTGCAGTTGCCTGGTTGTTTGGCGCGTTCTAGCGGCAGTGCGTGGTGCGGTAGGGGTAGTAGGGTGATTGTGTGAAGTGGTTGAGCAAGGTGGTTTTTCTGCTGTGCGGCGTCTATCCCTTGGCTGGCGTCAACGCCGCTACCTTTGAAGTCGGCTTTTATAACTACCCGCCGATGATGATCGAGCAGGGTAAAACCGGTATCTATCAGGACATCTTCGATGAGCTAGGCAAGCTCACAGGCGACACGTTCAGCGTGCAGTACTACCCCTATCCGCGTATTGGCTTGCTGTTCAACGGCGGGCAGCTCGATATTGAGCCTGGTGTATATCCTGGTTGGGTGCAAAGCCAGCCGACCCCTGGGGTGTTTTCGGTGCCGTTCGGCAAGGTTGTTGATGTCATGATGTTTGCCCCGGGCAAGGCTTTCCCGGTGGCGCGGCCTGAGGATTTGCGCGGCAAGTCAGTGGGGCTGGTTCGCGGTTATGCCTACCCTGACTTGCGCGCGCTGATTGAGGCGGGGCAGCTTGATCGGCGCAATGCGCTGAATGAAGCGCAGTTGCTGGAGATGTTGGCGAAATCGCGCTTTGATCAAATTGTGGTCAACAAGGCTATTGCTCAATACAGCCTGGCCAAGACCCCGGATTACCGTCATCTCGAGATCGGCGATGTGATGAGCTCTTTCGATGTCAGCATGCGCGTTCATCCGCGCCACGAAGCCTGGCTGGATAAGTTGGATGCGGCAATTCTCACGCTCAAGCGACGCGGCGTTATTGAGGGGATCTACGCCAAATACGGCGTTCACCTCTAACAGCTCGCTGCTGATTAGATGGCGCCATCGCTACGCAATTGGGCGATCTCTTCACAGCTATAACCCAGCCCGGTCAGCACCTGCTCATTGTGTTCGCCCAGCTCTGGGCCGACCCAGTTCACCTCTCCGGGTGTGTCACTCAATTTGGGTACTATGCCGGGCATCTTGAAGGCTTTGCCGTCTGGCAGCTTGGCCGGCAGGAGCATTTCTCGGGCGAGAAATTGCGGGTCGTGGAACATGTCCTCGGCGCTGAAGATACGGCTGGCCGGCACTTCGGCCTGGTTCAGCGTAGTCAGTACCTGCTCAAGCGGCAGCGAGCCGACCCAGCGGTCGATTACGCCATAAATCTCATCGCGCCGCGCATCGCGGCCGTCGTTACTGGCCAGGCTCGGATCTTCGGCCAGATCCGGGCGATCGATGGCCTGCATAAAGCGTTTGAAGATCGCATCGCCGTTGGCGCCGATCTGAATATGTTTGCCGTCGCTGCTGGTGTGAATCGAGGAGGGCGTGATGCCGGGCATGATATTGCCCGTGCGTTCGCGGATAAAACCGAACACATCAAACTCCGGCACCATGGACTCCATCATGGCGAAGATCGCCTCATACAGCGCCACATCGACCACCTGGCCGCTGCCGCCGTTCACTTCACGATGCCTTAGTGCCATCAGCGCGCCAATCACGCCCCACAGCGCGGCAATCGAGTCGCCAATCGAGATGCCGGTGCGCACTGGTGGGCGGTCCTCGAAACCGGTGATATAACGCAGCCCGCCCATGGACTCGCCCACGGCGCCGAAGCCCGGCTGATCCTTCATTGGTCCCGTCTGGCCGAAACCCGACAGGCGCACCATCACCAATTTGGGGTTCAGGGCATGCAGTACGTCCCAGCCCAGGCCAAGTTTCTCCAGCACCCCGGGGCGGAAGTTCTCGATCAGAATATCCGCCTCGCTCAGTAGCTTCTTCAACACCTCGCGGCCAGCCTCATGCTTGAGGTTAAGGGTGATCGACTGCTTGTTGCGCGCCTGCACAAACCACCACAGCGAAGTGCCCTCATACAGCTTGCGCCACTTGCGCAGCGGGTCGCCGCCATCCGGCGATTCCACCTTGATCACCTCGGCACCGAACTCGGCGCAGATGCGCGAGGCAAAAGGGCCGGCGATCAGGGTGCCGAGCTCGATCACTTTCAGGTCGGCGAGGGGTTTGTTGGCTGGGCTCATAAGGGCTTCCGTTGGCGGTGGGCTGGCCAAGGCTATTCGATTGTGGGGTGTGGCGTCATATCTCAATGCGTGCTATCGCGTGCCGCGGCTGCGATGCTGTTGGCAGATTTAGCTGTTTAGTTGGTGGGCGATATGGCGTTAAATTGCCTTCACGAATGGATGCTCGGCGCTATAACCCTGGATGGTTCCCCTCCTGCGATTTTCCCCTGTGTTTTCTCTGAAGCGCTGCTCTTGAGCGGTTCGCTTGCGTGCGCCTGAAAATCAGTAAACATGCATTTTAAAATATTACATGTGATGTGTTGATTCATTACATGTGTAGGTCTAGTCTGCGTTCATGGAAAACAAATCGTCAGCCCACTATCAGCGTCTTTTTCGTCAGCGCCTGCGCGAGCAGGGGTTGGTGAAAAAGGAGGTCTGGATACTGCCAGAGCATGCCCCGCTGCTTATGGCATTCGAGCGGAAACTTCGCCAGCCGCACTCATTAAAGCTGGCTTCAATGGACAAGGAGGAGGGTATGAGCATGCCGCAGGTTTGGACTGCACAGGCTTTATACGATGCGCTATCGGCCGCTGAGCTATTCAAGGGTGGGCAGGCGAGCATCGAGCTGATTCAAAGCTCGGATGCCAGCTTGCACGTGACCATGCACGACTATGGCGATCTTCCGCTGTTTGTCGCCGTATATGGTGAGCAGATCGTGGTCGAGGGCCTGCTGTGGCCTGCCGCCGATGTGCGCGACAGTGCGGCGTTCAACGAGCAGGTGCTGCGCACGCACAAACTGTTTCCGCTGTCTTCTATCGGTCTGGAAACTCTGCCGGACGGCCAGCCTTGCTACACCATGTTTGGTGCGCTGAGTTCGGCGTCGACACTGACTGATGTGGTGTTCGAGATCGAATTGCTGGCCGACAACGTGATCAAGGCCACCGAAGCCTATGAAGGCTTCCTCAAGGCTGACGCTAAGGAGTGATGCTATGAACGTCTGGAGCAAATTGCTGACGGCGCTGCGTGGCGGCGCCAATGAAGTGGGTGAGGCCGTGGTTGATGGTCAGGCGCTGCGTATTCTCGATCAGGAGATCCGCGACGCCGATCTAGAGCTGCGCAAGTCCAAGGAAGCCTTGGCCGAAATCATGGCCAAACAGAAACTGGCCAGTGATCGTCTGGGCAAGAGCACGGCGAAGATCGCCGAGTACGAGCAGTACGCGCTCAAGGCTCTTGATGCCGGTAATGAAACCCTGGCCAAGGAAGTCGCTGAGAAGATCGCCAATCTGGAAGCCGAACAGGCCAGCGACCGTGAGCAGGCCGATGGTTTCGCGGCCAGCGTGGCGCAGTTGCGCAAAGCCGTGACCCAGGCAGAAGGGCATATCAAGCGCCTGAAACAACAGGTCGATACGGTCAAGGCCACGGAAAGCGTGCAGAAAGCGCAGATGGCCGTGGCGCAGCGCTATGGCGGCTCGCAGGCTAAGTTGCATACCGCCGTCGAATCGCTGGAGCGCATCAAGCTCAAGCAGGCCGAGCGTGCAGCCATGATGGAAGCCAGTGCGGAACTGGCCGCAACCAGCGCGCCGGATGACGCCTTGGAGGTCAAGCTGCGTGCTGCCGGGATCGTGCCGGACAACGCCAGTGCTGACAGCGTGCTGGCACGTCTGAAGAGTAAGGCCAAACCAGAAGCCTAAACGGCCAATGCGGGGGCTGCGGCTCCCGCTTCTTCGACTAGCAGGATGTAAAAAAGATGGAGCTATTCATACAGACCGCGCTGTCGTTCCCCGTGGTGGTGCTCAGTTTTGCACTCTGCGTGGCGATTCTGTATTGGCTGGTCGCCGCCATGGGCATTCTCGATGTCGATCTGCTGGATATCGAAGTCGATTCAGCACTGGAAAACCATTCGCTGCAGCCTGAAGGCTTGGCCGGCCTGTTACTCAAGCTGGGCCTGAATGGCGTGCCGGTGACGTTGGTTCTCACCCTGCTGTTCTTTTTCGCCTGGTTCGTCTGCTATTTCGCCGAGCTGTTTTTGTTGCGCTTTTTGCCTTTGGGCATTTTGCGTTACCCACTGGGTTTGCTGGTGATCGCCGCTGCGCTGATCGCCGTAGTGCCCGTGGTGAGCCTGCTGGTGCGTCCGTTGCGTCCGCTGTTTCTCAAGCTGGAAACCACCACCAGTAAGTCCGTGCTCGGGCAGGTAGCCATCGTGCGCAGTGGGCGAGTAACTGCCGCTCAGGGTGAGGCGACGCTTGAGGATGGTGGCGCTGGGCTGATTCTGCGTGTACGTGCCGATGAGACACATGGCTTCAAGCGTGGCGACCGCGTGGTGTTGCTGGAGTACCTGGAGGCCGAACACGCCTATCGGGTGATTACCGAAGACGAGTTCAAGGGCATCTAGCCCGTTTATCAAAGGAGATTGATTGTAATGAGCCTCGAGCTGCTAATGCCTTTTCTGACCGGTTTAGGTCTGTTCTTTCTGGTTATTTTTGGCTTTTTCGTCCTGTTTAAAGCCTTCTATATCAAGGTGCCGCAGGGTACCGCGTTGATCGTCAACGACATGTCTTCGACGCCCAAGGTGCATTTCACCGGTGCCTTGGTGTACCCGGTGATCAACCTCAAGGAGTTTATGAAGATCTCCCTGATCACCCTGGAAGTGGACCGCCGCGCCAAGGACGGGTTGATCTGCAAGGACAACATGCGTGCCGACATCACCGTGGCCTTCTATCTGCGGGTGAATGAAACCCAGCAGGACGTGCTCAAGGTGGCCAAGGCCATCGGGGTGGAGCGTGCTTCTGACCGCAGTGCGGTCAACGAGCTGTTCAACGCCAAGTTCTCCGAAGCGCTGAAAACCGTCGGCAAGC
>JBIHZW010000246.1:0-5659 GCA_044240245.1 Pseudomonas sp.
TGTATTGCAGTACGGCGATGTCCTCCTGACCGACCTTGACTGGCTTCAACGCGTGGCCATGGCCCTGCTTGAGCGCATCCTTGAAAGCCACCGCCTGCGGCAGGTGGTAATCCGGGACCATCTTCTTGACCTTCTTTACCACGGTGTTGACCAGCCAGCCTTTCAGGCTTGGCAGCATGTCACCCATCTTGGCTTCGATCAGGTAGTCGATCTCGGTATCCGGCAGCACGTCCTGCACCAGCTTGCCGAACATGTTCAGGTACACCAGCGCGCGTACGCCGGCATCCTTGAACTGATGGCGCATCTCGCGGGCGGTGTACAGCGGGTTGGTATTGACCACTATCAGCCCGGCGCGCATGGCGCCGAACACGGCAATCGGGTACTGCAGCACGTTGGGCATCTGCACGGCGATGCGCTCACCTGGCTGCAGATCGGTGTGCTTTTGCAGGTAGGCGGCAAAGGCCGCCGAGAGCCGATCCAGCTCGGCGTAAGTCAGGGTCACGCCCAGGTTGCTGAAGGCGGGCCGGTCGGCGAACTTCTTGCACGAACGCTCAAACACCTCAATCACCGACTTGTAAGCCCCCAAGTCGATGTCATTGGGTACGCCGGCCGGGCGTTTGTCGCTCCAGAAATCAGGCTGCATTATTTTTATCCTCTTGCCCTGAGATGGTCTGATCCGCGCTGCGGAGTTGGCTGGAAGTTAACAGTTAACGCTAAACAGGCAAATAGCCAGGCAGCGTCATTGACGCACTGAATCTTGCCGCTCCGTGTGGAACTATCCTGCCGCGCCACCTATAACCAATCTGCACCCTGCGCTGATGGCTCACCATGCCTATCGTTCTATTCGCTGCAACACTGCTGTTTCTCCTCGCGCAATCGGCGCAGGCCGAACCAGAGCTGCGCATGGCCACTCTGGAATACCCGCCCTACAGCTCTGAACACCTGCCGGATGGCGGCATCATCGTCGCTCTGACCCGCCGCGCCTTTGCCGTGCGCGGCTACCCGGTGCAGATTGATTTTCTGCCCTGGGCGCGGGTACGCATGGAGCTGGGCAACGGCAATTACCAGGGCGCTCTGGCGCTATGGCCCAAGGAAATCAAAGAGGAAGGGCTGCAGCCCTCGCGCCCATTGTTTTACAGCGAACTGGGCCTGTTTATTCGCAATGGCTACCCACTGCAGTTCAGCAGCCTGCAGGAACTGCGCGGGCACACCCTGGGCATCGTGCGCGGCTACGGCTACCCGCAGCATATTCTCGATGCCGGGCTGACCCTCGAAGACGCCGTGGACGACATCAGCAACCTGCGCAAGCTCAATGCCCGGCGTTTCGACATGGTGCTGCTGGAGCGCACCGTCGGTAATTACCTGATCGCCAACGATGAGCAGCTGCGCGGAAAACTAAGCTGGCACGGCAATGTGCTGGAGCGCATCCCGCTGTTGGTCGGTTTTGTTCCCGCCAAGCCCGGCGAGCCGGACTGGAGCGCAGTGTTTGAACAAGGCCTGCGCGACCTGCACAGCAGCGGCGAATATATGCAGATATTGCGCAGCCATAACCCTTGAACCCGCACGGACTTTGCGCCGCGACGCGCGGGGTGCACAATGCGCAGCTTCTGCAGGCTTAAGGGATTCGCCATGCTCCACCAAGCGTTCTGGCTCAACAGCACCGATGCAGCGCCCCTCTACGTAAACCGTTGGTATGCCGAACAGCCGCCGAAAGCGTTGCTGATGGTCGCCCACGGCATGGCCGAACACAGCGGGCGCTATGCACGCCTGGCTGAAGCGCTGGTGGCGCAAGGCTTCGAGGTGTATGCGCATGACCAGCGCGGGCATGGCAAAACCGCCGAACACGGCCTGCTCGGCCACTATGCCGACAGCAAAGGTTGGGAACTGGTGGTCAATGACCTGGCCAACCTCAATCACCATATGCGCCAGACCCACCCGCAAACGCCGATTTTCCTGCTCGGCCACAGCATGGGCAGCTACATTGGCCAGGCCTACCTGATGCAGCACAGCTGCAGCCTGCAGGGCGCAATTCTTTCCGGCTCCAACTACCAACCCGTGGCGCTGTACCGCATCGGTCAGCTGCTGGCGCGCTTCGAGCGCTGGCGGCAAGGCCCGCAGGCTTACAGCGCCCTGCTCGAATTCGCCTCATTCGGTTCGTTCAACAAGGCCTTCAAACCCAACCGCACTGCCTTCGACTGGCTGAGCCGCGATCCGCTGGAAGTCGACAAATACGTCAACGACCCGCATTGCGGCTTCCGCTGCAGCAACCAGCTGTGGGTCGACCTGCTCGGTGGCCTGCAACAGATCACCCCGCTGCAGAGCCTCGCGCAGATCGACAACAGCCTGCCGCTGCTGGTGATTGGCGGCGCCTGTGACCCGGTCAGCGACGGCCATCGTCAGCAAGACCTGGGCAATGCCCTGCGCGCCGCCGGCAACCCACATGTGCAGATAAAAATTTATCCGGACGCGCGTCACGAGCTGCTCAACGAGAGCAACCGCGACGAAGTGACCGCCTACATCATCGACTGGTTGCAACAGGCCCTTAGCCAACCGCGCCAGCGCCACCTACATAGTCAAGAGAGCCATCCATGACCCAGAGCAGCAACACGCCCTACGACGTTCTTGAAGTCGGTCAGACCGCCAGCTACAGCAAGACCGTCAGCGAACGCGATATCCAGCTGTTTGCCGAAGTCTCCGGCGACCACAACCCGGTGCACCTGGATGCCGAATACGCCGCCACCACCATGTTCAAGGAGCGCATTGCTCACGGCATGTTCAGCGGTGCGCTGATCAGCGCCGCGGTAGCCTGCGAGCTGCCTGGCCCGGGCACCATCTACCTCGGCCAGAGCATGCGCTTTACCGCACCGGTAAAACTCGGTGACACCCTCACCGTGCGCCTGGAAATCCTGGAAAAGCTGCCGAAGTTCCGCGTACGCGTGGCTACCCGCGTGTTCAACCAGAACGATGAACTGGTGGTCGATGGCGAAGCGGAAATCCTCGCCCCGCGCAAGGCACAGACTGTTGAGCTGACCAAGCTGCCGCCAATCACTATCGGCTGAAAACTGCCCACGATTGGCTGCGCGCTGCTCTGCGGCAAGATCGTCAACAGCTTCTAAGCTTGTTAGCCCAAGTCACCGCCGCCGACTGCGGCGGTGCACCGCCCTTCTACACAATCGCGCCCGAGGCAATCCGCTTCGGCGCTTCTGGAGATATCCATGTCCCTGTCCATGTACCAAGCATCCATCCCGGTCTTCACCCGTCAGCTGAACAACCTGTCGACCATCCTCGGCATCGCTGCCGCCCACGCCGAGGAGAAGAAGATCGAGCAGAGCGTATTTCTCAACGCCCGCCTGGCACCCGATATGTTCCCGCTAAGCCGCCAGGTGCAGATCGCTTGCGACGGCGCCAAGGCTGGCGCTGCACTGCTGGCTGAAGTAGAAGCACCGAGCCATGCCGACGACGAAACCAGCTTCGCCGAACTGCAAGCGCGCATCGCCAAGACCCTGAGCTTTCTGCAAGGCCTGAGCGCTACGCAGATCGACGGCAGCGAAGCACGCACCGTAACCCTCAAGCGCCGCGACAAGGAAACCCACTTCCAGGGCCAAGCCTTCCTGCTCGATCACGTGCTGCCGAACTTCTACTTCCACCTCACCACCGCCTACGCCATCCTGCGCCATAACGGCGTGGCCATCGGTAAGCGTGATTTCCTCGGCACCCGTTAAGCCCAGCGATATCCATTGGCTTCCAAAAGGCGATTGTCCAGACGACGCCAATCGGCCCATCAGCAGGCCGAGTGGAGTCGTTGTGTAAGGGAGCGAGCCGCATGGATGCGGCGAGAGGCGTAAAGGACCAGGGACGGCCCTTGTACGCCGCCCCCTGGAGCAATGATGGAGCGAGGGAACCCGACGAAGTCGGGCCGGATGCAAGGGGCAAGACCTTTTGCTTACTTTTGGGGCGTTTGCCAAAAGTGAGCCGCCGTAAGGGCGGAACCGCTAGTCCAATTGGAAATACATTGCGGCGGATAGTCGCCGATCATAATCGCGCCCACTGCCCATCCTCACGATGAGCCCGTAGGTGCGGCAACACCGCGGCCAGCAAGGGCTCCTTAAACGCTTCCTGAAAGCGATGGGCCAGGCCCGGTATCAGCTTTAGCTCACTGCCCTTGATATGCGCCGCCACATGCACGCCGTGCATGGCTGGTAGCAAGGGATCGGCAGTGCCGTGTACCACCAGAGTCGGCACCTGCAGGCGGTTGAGCAGTTCGACCCGACTCGGTTCAGCGAGAATCGCCAATAACTGACGCTGCACACCTTCCGGATTAAAAGCACGGTCGTAGGCAAGCTGCGCCTGCTGCAGCAATAGCTGACGGTCATCGCTGACCGTTGGGCTGCCCAGTGCTGCCAGCAGGTCGGCCTGCTGTTCCAGCGCTATCGCGCGGTTGGGGGCTTCGCGCTTGGCCAGCAACGTCAGCAGCGCGCTGCTTGGCGCAGGTAAGCCCTGAGCGCTGGAGCTGGTCATCACCAGGGTCAGGCTCTGCACCCGTTCAGGTGCAAGGTCTGCCATATGCTGGGCGATCATTCCGCCCATGCTCGCACCGAGCACGTGAACCTCACGCACGGCCAATGCATCCAGCAGGCCCAGGGCATCCTTGGCCATATCGCGCAGCCCATAGGGCGCGGCCACCGACAGACCGAGCCGATAACGCAGCGCCTCATAGGTCAGATTGATGTCCGGCGCCTTGCCGGCCCAAGTGCTCAAGCCGACATCGCGGTTATCGAAGCGGATTACCCGAAAGCCCTGCTGACACAGGCGTGCCACCACTTCATCCGGCCAGTGGATCAACTGCCCGCCGAGGCCCATTACCAGCAGCAGCGCCGGATCGCTGTCGCGACCAATGCTCTGGTACGCCAGACGCACCTCGCCCACAGCCGCTGTGTGCGTCGGCACCTCAACATCACAACGCTGCGCCGCAAAAACCGGCAGGCCGCACAACAGTGCAGCGAGAAGAATTAACCCACGCATAACATCACCCATACCCGGAACAACAGAACGCAGCACCCCATTAAGACGCGAGTGTGGTGATGTTTGTGCGAGCGCGCTGCCACACAACCGTGACAGTTTGATGAAACCTGCCGAGCGGTTGTCTGCCGGTTGGGTTTCAGGCCAGTTCGCTGCGCAGCTGACGGGCGGCCGACACCATATTGATCAACGCAGCCTCGGTTTCCGGCCAGGCGCGGGTTTTCAGGCCGCAGTCCGGGTTAACCCACAAGCGCTCGGCGGGAATGCGCTGCGCAGCCTTGCGCAGCAGCTTGAGCATCTCGGCACTGTCCGGCACCCGTGGCGAGTGGATGTCATACACGCCGGGGCCGATATCGTTGGGGTAATCGAAGGCCTCGAACGCCTGCAGCAACTGCATGTCCGAACGCGAGGTCTCGATGGTGATCACGTCGGCATCCATGGCGGCGATGGCCTCGATCACATCATTGAACTCGCTGTAACACATATGGGTGTGGATCTGCGTTGCGTCGCGCACGCCCGATGCGCACAGGCGAAACGCCTCGGTAGCCCAATTGAGGTACCCCTGCCACTGCGCCTGACGCAGCGGCAGGCCTTCACGGAACGCCGCTTCGTCGATCTGGATGATCTTGATACCGGCTGC
>JBIHZW010000247.1:0-5658 GCA_044240245.1 Pseudomonas sp.
CAATCAACATGCTGGTGAAAGTGCAGGGCACACCGCTGGCCGATGAGCAGGACGTCGATCCGTTCGACTTTATCCGCATGCTCGCCGTGGCGCGGATCATGATGCCGCAGTCGCATGTGCGCCTGTCCGCCGGCCGTGAAGCGATGAACGAGCAGATGCAGGCCATGGCGTTCTTTGCCGGTGCCAACTCGATCTTCTATGGCGAAAAACTGCTGACCACCGCCAACCCGCAAGCCAGCAAGGACATGCAGCTGTTCGCCCGTCTCGGTATCAAGCCGGAAGAGCGCCAGGAGCATGCCGACGAAGTGCACCAGGCCGCTATCGAGCAGGCCCTGGTCGAGCAGCGCGACTCCAAGCTGTTTTATAACGCCGCTTCGGCATAAACCGCTGTTTATGTAGGAGCCAGCTTGCCGCTGAGCGTCGAGACGTCAGACCGCAGCAAGCTGGCTCCTGCAGGGTATGCATATGCCTTTCGATTTATCCGCCCGCCTCGCCGAGCGCCGCACCGCCAACCTCTACCGCCAGCGCCCTTTGCTTGAATCGCCGCAGGGGCCGCTGGTTACAGTCGATGGCCGGCAGCTACTGGCCTTCTGTTCCAACGACTACCTCGGCTTGGCCAATCACCCACAGGTGATCGAAGCCTGGCGCGCTGGGGCAGCGAAATGGGGCGTGGGCGGCGGTGCCTCCCATCTGGTGATCGGCCACAGCACGCCGCATCACCAGTTGGAAGAAGCGCTTGCCGAATTTACCGGTCGGCCGCGCGCGCTGCTGTTTTCCACTGGCTATATGGCCAACCTCGGCGCGGTCACCGCGCTGGTCGGCCGTGATGATACGGTGCTGGAAGACCGTCTTAATCATGCCTCGCTGCTGGATGCCGGCCTGCTGTCTGGCGCGCGCTTCTCGCGCTATTTGCATAACGATGCAGTCAGCCTGTCGAGCAGGTTGCGCAAAGCCCACGGCAATACCTTGGTGGTGACCGATGGCGTATTTAGCATGGATGGCGATCTGGCCGACCTACCGGCGCTGTGTGGTGAAGCACGTCTGAAAGGGGCCTGGGTAATGGTCGATGATGCCCACGGTTTCGGTCCGCTGGGCGCGACTGGCGGCGGTATCGTCGAGCACTTCGGCCTGGGCGTCGATGATGTGCAGGTGCTGGTCGGCACCCTGGGCAAGGCTTTTGGCACCGCCGGCGCGTTTGTTGCCGGCAGCGAGGAGCTGATCGAAACCCTGGTGCAATTCGCCCGCCCTTATATCTACACCACCAGCCAGCCGCCGGCCCTGGCCTGCGCCACCCTGAAAAGCCTGGAGTTGCTGCGCAGCGAGCACTGGCGGCGCGAGCATCTGAACGCTCTGATCAACCGCTTCCGTGAGGGCGCCCAGGCTATTGGTCTTGAGCTGATGGACAGCGCCACGCCGATTCAACCGATCCTGATTGGCGACAGCGGCCGCGCCATGCAGCTGTCGCAAATGCTCCGCGAGCGCGGCCTGCTGGTCACTGCTATTCGCCCTCCGACTGTGCCGGCTGGCAGTGCCCGCCTGCGCGTGACACTGTCGGCCGCGCATAGCCTGGAGCAGTTGGAACTGCTGTTGGAAGCCCTGGCCGAATGCTGGCCATTGTTGACGGCTGAGGGCGCAGCCCATGCGTGATCGGCTGATTCTGCTACCCGGCTGGGGCCTTGGTACGGCGCCGTTGCAACCACTGGCCGATGCCTTGCGCGGCCTTGATCCACGCCTGCATGTCGAGATTGAGCCGCTACCTTTATTGGATTCCAGTGACCCGGCCGACTGGCTGGATGAGCTGGACGCCAACCTGCCACAGGACGCCTGGCTCGGTGGCTGGTCCCTCGGTGGCATGCTCGCCGCCGAACTGGCGGCGCGGCGTGGCGAACGTTGCAGCGGCCTGCTAACCCTGGCCAGCAACTTGCGCTTTGTCGCCGAGCCAAGCTGGTCTGCTGCTATGCCGACCGAGACGTTTACTGCTTTCCGCCAGGGCTGCGCCGCCGATGCATCCGCCACCCTAAAGCGCTTTTCTCTGCTTTGTAGTCAAGGTGCAGCGGACGCCCGCGGTCTTTCCCGGTTGCTGTCGGGTGGAGCGCCGCAGGCCCAGCCCGAGACGTTGCTGGCTGGGCTGGGTCTGTTGGCGACACTGGATACGCGAGCAGCGCTGCAAGCCTTTGTCGGCCCGCAGCTGCATTTATTCGCTGGCCAGGATGCCCTGGTTCCGGCGAGTGCTGCGCAGGCCTTGCTGGCGCTGTTGCCTGATGTGGAAATTGGCCTGATTGATAACGCCAGCCACGCCTTTGCCCTGGAGCGGCCGCATGAAATTGCCGCGGCGATTCAGGCGTTCCTGCACGAGGCCGGTGATGACTGATTTGGCCCAGGACCCGCTGGGCGGCTTGCCGGATAAGCGCCAGGTCGCCGCTTCGTTCTCCCGCGCAGCTGAAAGCTACGACAGCGTAGCCGCCTTGCAGCGCGATGTTGGCCAGCAATTGCTGGCGCAGTTACCTGCTTCAGTCAGCCCTGCGCGCTGGATGGATCTGGGCTGCGGCACCGGGTATTTCAGCCGCGCATTAGGCGAGCGCTTTCCGGCCAGCCAGGGTATGGCACTGGATATCGCCGAAGGTATGTTGCAGCACGCCCGGCCCCTGGGCGGCGCGCAGCAGTTTATTGCCGGCGATGCCGAGCGTTTGCCGCTGCAAAGCGCGTCCTGCGACCTGCTGTTTTCCAGCCTGGCCTTGCAGTGGTGCGCAGACTTTGCCGCCGTGCTTAGCGAAGCAGAGCGTGTGCTGCGCCCTGGCGGCGTGCTGGCTTTTAGCAGCCTGTGCGTCGGCACCCTGCAGGAGCTACGCGACAGCTGGCAGGCGGTGGATGGCTTTGTTCACGTCAATCGCTTTCGCCGCTTCGAGGATTATCAGCGCTTGTGCGACGGCAGCGGTCTGACGCGGCTGAGCCTGCAGACAGCCCCGGAAACCCTGTATTACCCGGATGTGCGCAGCCTGACCCATGAACTGAAAGCCCTCGGCGCGCACAACCTCAACCCCGGCCGGCCAGGCGGTTTGACCGGGCGCGCGCGGATGTTGGCGCTGCTCAATGCCTATGAACAGTTCCGCCAGCCGCAAGGCCTGCCGGCGACCTATCAGGTGGTTTACGGCGTACTGCGTAAGGATTGAGATAAGCGCGGCCTGCCCTGAGTTACCCCAGAGCGTCGCCAATACCCCTCGTCAGAGATCGTTATGAGCCAAGCATTTTTTGTTACCGGCACCGATACCGAAATCGGCAAGACCACCATCGCCGCCGGCCTGCTGCATGTAGCGCGGTTAAGCGGGCTGTCCACCGCTGCAGCTAAACCGGTGGCTTCCGGTTGTGCGCGCACGACAGATGGCCTGCGCAATGATGACGCCCTGGCGCTGCTTGGCGAATGCACCCTGGCGCTGAGTTACGACGAGGTCAACCCGCTGGCATTCGAGCCGGCGATTGCCCCGCATCTGGCCGCGCGCGAGGCTGGTGTATTGCTGGATGTTGCGGCGCTGCAAGGGCCGGTGCAGGCGATTCTGGATAAACGTGCGGACTTTACCCTGATCGAAGGCGCGGGCGGTTGGCGCGTGCCGCTGGCTGGGGATGCGGCGCTTTCGGACCTGGCAATTGCCCTGCAGTTGCCGGTGATTCTGGTGGTCGGCGTGCGCCTGGGCTGCATCAATCAGGCGCTGCTCACCGCCGAGGCGATCCTGCGCGATGGCCTGCAGCTGGCCGGCTGGGTGGCCAATCTGGTCGACCCACAAACCTCGCGACTTGAGGACAATCTGGTCACCCTGGCTGAACGTCTGCCGGCTCCTTGTCTGGGCTATGTGCCGCGCCTGGCCGAAGTCACGCCGGCTGCGGTTTCTGGCTATCTCAATCTCGATTTATTGCACCGCACGCTATAAGCAGGCCAAGTGCCATAGCCTTTTGCTTGTACGTTTTTCGAGCAATTTCTGCTTCAATTGAAGCTGTTAGTGGTTTGCCATAGCGGGAGCTTGGGCATGGAAATTTCTGGAAGCGCCTTCAACTCGGGCATCAGCACCATTCAGTCTGGCCAGCGCCGGATCGATCAGGCTGCGGCGGATATCGCCAGCAATGCGGTTACCCAACCGCCACAGCCGACCTCCACGCCGCCGGCCAATCAGGTCAACCCTTCGCCCAGCTTGGCTGAGCAGACTCGTCCCGATCTGGCGGAAAGCCTGGTCGCTCTGCGCCAAGGTCAAAATGAGGCGGAAGCAGGTGCCAAGGTGGTGAAGACTGCCGATGAGGTGCTGGGCACCTTGATCGATACCACGGCTTGATACGCTTGCCCCGAGCGTAGTCCGGCTCTGTTGCGGAGTGTTAGCAGTCAGGGGCGAGGAGTCATTGCATGCAGATTGGCGGCGCAACGTCTTACCCTGCGCCTGCAGCAAACCTACTGCCGGCTCGGCCTCTTGCGTCCAGCGTTTCCCTCGATGTGTCCCCCGATATCACTCGCGCCGCCCAGGCGCCGATAACCGCAGCCCAGCCACTGGCCGATGAGCAATCGGCTTCTGCCCGTGAAGAGGCTGATAAACCTGCCGACTCCTCGGCCAATCCCGATAAAGCCAAAAGCCGCGAAGGCGAGCCCAGCCCTCAGCAGCAGCGCCTTGAGCAACTGGAAATCGCCAAACTGGTCAGCCGTGATCAGGAAGTGCGTACTCACGAGCAGGCGCACGCAGCGGTAGGCGGCCGCTATGCCGGGGCACCGAGCTACACCTATGAGCGCGGCCCGGATGGCAAGCGCTATGCGGTGGGCGGTGAGGTGGGCATCGACACCAGCCCGATCCCGAACGATCCCGAAGCCACCCTGCGCAAGATGGAGGTGGTGATTCGTGCGGCTCTGGCACCCGCCGAGCCTTCCGCGCAGGACCGTCAGGTGGCGGCGCAAGCCCAGGCGCAAATGGCCGAGGCGCGAGCCCAGCTGGCGCAACAACAGCGCAGCGAAGCGCAGGCCGCCAGTGAAGCGCGTGCCGAGCAGCGGAAAAAAGCGGAGGAAGAGAAACCGGAGGAGGAGGAAACATCCACCACGGCTGTCCAGCAGGATCTGCCGCCACCACCTAGTCTTGATCTGTACAAGCAGCTCAGTGGTTTGCAGGCGCCAGCGCCGGTTGTCGATCTGGTGGCCTGAACGGCGCTTGGGGTGCTTGACATTAAATAGGCATAAACGTATGTTTCAAACGCTTGTTTGATTAGCTCGATTGCCAAGGGGCAGACGAGCTCCGGGATTGCTCCCGAAAACGACCGAATATCCGGTCACCTACACACTAAGAATCCACCGCAGAGGTTAACCGCTATGCCTGATTACAAGGCCCCCTTGCGTGATATCCGTTTCGTACGCGACGAACTGCTCGGCTACGAAGCGCATTATCAGAGCCTGCCTGGCTGCCAGGACGCTACTCCGGACATGGTCAGCGCCATCCTTGAAGAAGGCGCCAAGTTCTGTGAGCAAGTGCTGTCTCCGCTGAACCGTGTAGGTGACACCGAAGGTTGCACCTGGTCCCCGGAAGGCGTGAAAACTCCTACCGGCTTCAAAGAGGCCTACCAGCAGTTCGTTGAAGGCGGCTGGCCGAGCCTGGCCCACGACGTTGACCACGGCGGCCAAGGCCTGCCTGAGTCCCT
>JBIHZW010000248.1:0-5646 GCA_044240245.1 Pseudomonas sp.
GTTGATTACCAAGCTGTATGACGAGGTGATGGATTACCGCGGTGAGGTGGTGAATTTCGCCTCGTTCCTGCGGGTTAGCTGTACCCGCTACCTAAGCCAGCGCCGCGCGCCGACTGAGCTAAGCCTGGTACGGGCGATCCAATCCTAACAGGCCGTTGAAACACTACCTGCGTTGGCAATACTGCGTTAAAAACGGCCTCGGAATGCTCATGTACAACTCGTACACTCCGCTTCCTCGGCCGTTTTTGCCTTGTCTTGCCTGCCTCGCCTACGTTTTAAACGGCCTGTTACGCGGTAGCTGAGATGCGTAGCGCAGGGTCACCCAGCGGGTGGCTGAGCGCATCGAAGAAGCGCAGCTCCACATGCTGCTCGGCGAACAGGCTGGCGTAGTGCTGCTTCTGTTGTGTGATAAACAGCGGGTTGTGCGGGTAGATCGAGATGGCCAGGGTTTTCAGCCCGGCCTGCTGCAAGGCCTGGATAAGGTGCTGGTCCTGCGCCGCCAGGCTGTGGCCGAAGATGCACAGGCTGTCCTTGGGCTGCGCCAGTTGGCTGTAGCAGAACGACAGGTAGTCGGAATTGCGGATGGCCTTGAGCTTGTCCGCGCTGCTGCCTTCGTTGACGAACAGTGGAATATCGCCCAGCTGGTTGATGGCGAAACTGGCCAGCAGGGTGCTTTCCGATGAATTGAGAATGCGCGTGCTGCCGTCGATGTTCTTCACCAGGTGCATGCCGCCGTGCAGGTAGAGCATGCGCGTGGCGTTGCTATGGCGCTGGCAGTCGCCGGGGGCGAAGGTTGAATCCGCGCCGCGGAACATATCTTCAAACGCTTCTGGGGCCTGCATCACGGCCCAGTAGTTGAGCAGGTCGTAATTGCCGGAATACACCGTCTGGTATTGGCTAAGCGCGCTGTTGATCCGCGTCAGGCTGGCGGCCTGCATCTGGCTCCAGGGAATATGTACCGAGCGCACGGCGTGGATCAGCGCTTCCTTGATAGCGAAGTAGCGATGGCGCGGCGAGGAGGAGTTGATGGTCAGCGCGGCATTGACCCGGATGCTGTTCTTCAACGCGCTGAGCACCTGCTCGAAGTTGCTGGTATCCAGGGCGCGGAACACGCTGAGCTCGGTCGCGCTAAGCGGGCGATTACGGGTGGTCTGCGCTTCGTCGAACAGCGAGAAGTAGGCGAACTTGCGCCATACCGCCAGGCTTGCGCCATTGCCGACAAGCAGCTCGGGAAAGCCGATGCTGCTGTTCAGGGTGTTCCAGTTTTCCAGTTCGCCAGTAAATGCCGGGGTTTGCATAATCGCTAGTTGTCGCCTTGGCCGTATCAGGGCGCGACTTTAACATGGTGCGTGATAACTGCCGGCTTGGCTGACGCAGCCCATTGCACCGCCAGGATGCTGCCCAGCACCGCGATCAAGCCCAGCAGCGCCACGCCGGTGATACTCTGCCCGAGCAATGCCCAGCCCAGCAGCACTGCTACCAGTGGGCTAAGCAGCCCCAATGACGACACCGCCACCGGCGCCAGGCGGGCGATACCGCGAAACCACAACACATAGGCCAGCAGCGCGCCAAACAGTGACAGGTAGGCGTAGCCCAGCCACTGTAACGGGCTGAGTTGCGGCAGCGGCGGGTCGATCAGCCAGGCCACCGGCAGCAGGAATAGCCCACCAATCAGCAATTGCCAGCCGGTAAAGGCCAGCAGCGGTACAGTCGGCCGCCAGCGCCGCGTCAGGTAAGTGCCGCTGGCCATGCAGGCGGTGCCGATAAAGGCGGCGGCAATTCCTATCGGGTCCCAGCTGGCTCCAGGCGCCAGCAACAGGGCGGCCATCCCTGCGATACCGACCACACTTGCAGCGACCGCCACCGAGGCCGGCCGCTGCTGATCCATTGACCACACCAGGCCCATCACCAGCAGCGGTTGAATCGCCCCGACCACCGCCGCCAAGCCGCCCGGCAAGCGGTACGCAGCGACAAACAGCAACGCCTGGAAGAAGCCAATATTCAGCGCTGCCAGCACCAGCAGGCGTGGCCATTCGCTGCGCCGGGGCAGGTAGCGGCTGCACAGCACCAACAACAGACCGGCGGGCAGGGCGCGCAGCAGCGCGGCGGTAAACGGCCGGTCCGGCGGCAGGATTTCGGTCGTGACGATATAGGTCGAGCCCCAGATGGCAGGCGCCAGAGCGGTGATCAACACATCCAGCCAGGTGCTACGCGATGCTGAGCTGCCCATGCATTTGTCTCGCATTCAAGATAAAATGCGAGGCTAATAGCAACTTGTCTTGAGTTCAAGATAAATTTCCAGGGGTAAGCCAATGGCAGTCCAGCGACAGATGGATGCGGTCGATGCAATTCTTCAGCAGTGGCACCGCGAGCGGCCGGACCTGGATGTCAGCCCTATGGGGGTGATCGGCCGGCTGGGGCGCTGCGCATCGTTGCTGCGGCGCGAGCTGGACAAGCTGTTTAGCAGCTTTGGCCTGACCGCCTGGGAGTTCGATGTGCTGGCCACCTTGCGCCGCTCCGGCGAGCCCTACCGCCTGGCCCCGACTACCCTGTTCTCGACCCTGATGGTCACCTCCGGCACCATGACCCGGCAGCTGCAGCAACTGGAAGCCGCAGGCTGGGTCAGCCGTATAGCCAACCCCAGCGACGCACGCAGCATGCTGGTACAGCTCACTCCGGCCGGGCTGGAACTGATCGACCGCGCGGTAACCGCGCATGTGGCGAATGAAGCTCGGCTGCTGGCGCCGATTGCCGCCACCGAACTGGCGCAACTGGAAGCGCGGCTATCCGAGCTGCTGGCGGTGCTGGAACCGACTGGCGAGTGAGTGTTCTGCACATCAGGCCGTGAGCAGGCCTGCTAGAAGAGGTGATTAATGAGCAACGAATTGGTGATCGAAGATATTCAGCTGGGTGATGGCAAGGAAGTGGTTAAAGGTGCGCTGATCACCACCCAGTACAGCGGATTTCTCGAAGATGGCAGCAAGTTCGACTCATCTTACGATCGCGGCAAAGCCTTCCAGTGCGTGATCGGCACCGGGCGGGTGATCAAGGGCTGGGACCAAGGCCTGATGGGCATGAAAGTCGGCGGCAAGCGCAAACTCTTTGTGCCCTCGCATCTGGGCTATGGTGAGCGTCAGTTCGGCGCCCATATCAAGCCGCACTCCAATCTGATCTTTGAGATTGAGCTACTGGAAGTGCTGACGCGGGATGATTGAGGCGAGGTCGCTGCTTTCGAGCAATGCCGTCACTGAATAGGATGGGGAATAGGCCACTTTAAGGAGATCGGCTACACTCCACTTGCCAACGCAATTTGAGGTTCAACCCAATGAGTACCATCAGCCTTGAGGCCAAGAAGGCCTATGCGGCCAGGACGCGCAAATCAAACTATTTGGCCAGCCTGCGTCTAGAAGGCTTCAAAACGACCTTCTCAGATAGCGAACGCAAGCTGCCTTCCCGTGAAGAAGTCTTGAAAGCTTTTATTAAGCCCAGCGCGTAATGTCTGACAAATATGGAGTCGGCCAAGACTCCTACTGCTATCCGGGTTCTACTGTCCTCCGTAACAAACTCGATATCCATGACGATGTAACTCTGAGCGAAGTTGAGCGCCAACTTTCTGCCATTGCGGCAGATAACGTCGATTTCAGTCTTCCCCCATACAACTTGGCTTATCTCCAGAGTATTCATCGCACCCTGTTCTCGGATTTATATGAGTGGGCTGGGGAACTGCGGACAGTTGGAATATCGAAGCAAAACACACGCTTTTGCCAGCCGGAATACATGGAGAGAGAGGCCGAGAAGATCTTCAAGGTCATGGAGGCGGCAAATTGGTTTGAAGGGAAAGGGCGGGCGGATCTGATAGTCGCAGTCGCAGAGGCTTACTCCGATCTCAACGTGGTACACCCCTTTCGTGAAGGCAATGGCCGCACGCAGCGGATTCTTTTTGAGCACCTCATCATGAACGCTGGGTTTGAAATCAGTTGGTGGGGAATCGAGGAAGACGAGTGGATTTGCGCGAATATTGCTGCTTACAACTGCAACCTCGGGCTCATGGAGCAAGTTTTCGAGAAGTGTATTGGTCTGCCGATTCAGCCTTAATTTAGACGATCACAATTAGATCGCCCGCCTGCCAGGGCAGGCGGAATTCAACGTTTCAAACCCACTGATCATTCCTCTTCCGCCGTACCCGCAGCATGGTCGGCAGAATCAGCCCGGCGAGCAGTCCGCCACCGGCGATGCCGCCGCCGTAGGCCATATAGCGCATTAGCACTTGCTGGTTTTCTTCGCCCAGTTGCGCTTGCAGTGCGCGCAGTTCGGAATTGGCCTGGCTTAGCTCGCTGTCCAGCGCCGAGCGGGCGGTCTGTAATTCGTCGATCAGGGTTTTGCGTGAATCCAGGGTTTCCTGCATGCCTTGCACGCGGGTTTTCCAGGTGTCGTTGATGCCTTCCAGTTCGGCGCTTAGTTCCGCCACTTTCTGTTCCAGTTGCGGCAGGCGCTCGGCCTGGCCGGGAACGTCCTGCAGGTCGCGGTTGGCAATCCATACCGCGCTGCCGTTTTCGCCACGCACCTGGCTGTAATCGCCGGAGGTTTGCAGCAGGGTGACCTTTTGCCCGGAGACCAGGGTGCCGACGATGCGGTAGCCGTCGGTTGGGCCGCTGCGTACATAGGTATTCAGGCTGTCACTGACCCAGCGGTTGCTGCTGGCATTTTCTTCGGCTTGGGCGCCCACGCTTGCCAGCAGGCAGGTAGTGAAGGCGAGGCTGTGCAAAGGGCTAAAACTGGATGGGAGATGGCGAGATAGGGACATGGGGCAATCTTCACATGGCGATTAAACGAAACCCTCAGGCGGGTGCGATAAAGGTCGGCCAGGCGTGTTGCCTTGAGCAGTTAGGCGCTCGGGAGGGAGTGGCGCTTGCAGCTGCTCGCTGGGCAAATGGCCATGCAATCCACCCGGCGGGCCGACAGCAGACAGACACTGGGCGAGCGCGGGGAGTTCACTCGGCGGCGGGTTGCGGGATGGATGGTTGGTAGTTATGCGCAGCTTGCCGGGTGGTTCACAGCCTGGCTGGCCGCTCAACCTGAGGCTGCGTTCGCGAGCGCCAAAAACAACAAACCCGGCACGTGGCCGGGTTTGTTGGGGTTGCAGCAGGGCTTACTTGATCTCGACGGCCAGGCTGTCGTGGATCTTCTTCTGCCAGATCGCAGGACCGGTGATATGCACCGACTCGCCCTTAGTGTCGACCGCCACGGTGACGGGCATGTCTTTCACGTCGAACTCGTAGATGGCTTCCATACCCAGTTCGGCGAAGGCCACCACGCGCGACTTCTTGATCGCCTGGGCGACCAGATAAGCAGCGCCGCCAACGGCCATCAGGTACACGGCCTTGTTGTCCTTGATCGCTTCGATGGCAATCGGGCCGCGCTCGGATTTGCCGATCATGCCCAGCAGGCCAGTGCTTTCGAGGATCTGCCGGGTGAACTTGTCCATCCGCGTGGCGGTGGTCGGGCCGGCTGGGCCGACGACTTCTTCGCGCACCGGGTCGACCGGGCCGACGTAATAGATGACGCGGTTCGTGAAGTCGACGCCCTCGGGCAGGCCCTGTCCGCTCGCGTACAGGTCGGCAATGCGCTTGTGCGCGGCGTCGCGGC
>JBIHZW010000053.1:0-17599 GCA_044240245.1 Pseudomonas sp.
GTGGCCCAGCTGCACCAGCTGGAGTCGGGCGTAAGCGTCGAGTACCGGCAGATCACCGCAGAAGCCCTGGCTGAAGAAATGCCTGAGCAGTTCGATGTGGTCACCTGCCTGGAAATGCTCGAACACGTACCCGACCCGGCGTCGGTGATCCGCGCCTGCTACCGCATGGTCAAGCCTGGCGGCCAGGTGTTCTTCTCCACCATCAACCGCAACCCCAAGGCGTACCTGTTCGCCATCATCGGTGCCGAATACCTGATGCGCCTGTTGCCGCGCGGCACCCATGATTTCAAGAAATTTATCCGCCCTTCCGAGCTCGGCGCCTGGAGCCGCGAGGCGGGCCTTGAGGTCAAGGACATCATCGGCCTGACCTATAACCCGCTAAGCAAACGCTACAAGCTGGAAGCCGATGTCGACGTCAACTACATGATCCAGACCCTCAAGGAGGCGTGATGCGCTTGCGCGCGGTTTTATTCGATATGGACGGCACCCTTCTCGACAGCGCGCCGGACTTTGTCGCCATCAGCCAGGCCATGCGCGCCGAGCGTGGCCTGCCGCCGATTGCCGACAAGCTGATTCGTGATCAGGTGTCTGGCGGTGCGCGTGCCATGGTCGCCGCCAACTTCGCCATGGACCCCGAGGCCGCAGGCTTCGAAGCCCTGCGCCTGGAGTTTCTCGAGCGCTATCAGAGTCACTGCGCGGTGCTGACCCGGCCATTCGATGGCATGAATGAGCTGCTCGATGACATCGAACAGGCCAAGCTGATCTGGGGTGTGGCAACCAATAAGCCGGTGCGCTACGCCGAGCCGATCATGCAGCAACTCGGCCTGGCGCAGCGCTCGGCGGTGTTGGTCTGCCCGGATCACGTCAGCCGCAGCAAGCCCGACCCGGAGATGATCCTGCTGGCCTGCGCGAAGATGGGCGTGGATCCCGCCGCCACCCTGTTTATCGGCGATGACGAGCGCGATATCGAAGCCGGACGCGCCGCCGGCTGCAAGACCGCCGCCGTCACCTACGGCTATATCCATCCGCAGGACAACCCACGCAACTGGGGCGCCGATGTGGTGGTGGACCATCCACTGGAACTGCGCGCCGTGCTCGAACAAGCCCTGTGCAGCTGCTAAAGCCTGCTTACTAGGCGCGCACCGACGCCACCCGCTTTTGAATTAATGAGGCTTTACCCATGCATGACTATTCCGCCCGCCCCGACCTGCTCAAGGGCCGCGTGATTCTGGTGACCGGTGCCGGCCGTGGCATTGGCGCAACCGCCGCCAAAACCTTCGCCACCCACGGCGCAACGGTGCTGCTGCTGGGCAAGACCGAAGAAAACCTCAGCCGCGTGTATGACGCCATCGAAGCCGCCGGCCATCCGCAGGCCGCGGTCATCCCGTTCAACCTGGAAACCGCCCTGCCGCATCAGTACGACGAACTGGCAGCGATGATCGAAGCCGAGTTCGGCAAACTCGACGGCCTGTTGCACAACGCCTCGATCATCGGCCCACGAACGCCGCTGGAGCAGCTGTCCGGCGACAACTTCATGCGCGTTATGCAGGTCAACGTCAACGCCATGTTTATGCTCACCAGCACCCTGCTGCCGCTGCTCAAGCTCTCGACGGACGCCTCGGTGGTGTTCACCTCCAGCAGCGTCGGCCGCAAGGGCCGCGCTTACTGGGGTGCTTATGCGGTGTCGAAATTCGCCACCGAGGGCCTGATGCAGGTGCTCGCCGATGAAGTCGATAGCATCAGCAGCGTACGCGCCAACAGCGTCAACCCAGGCGCCACCCGCACCGATATGCGCGCCCAGGCCTACCCGGGGGAAAACCCGCAGAACAACCCGTTGCCTGAGGCGATCATGCCGGTCTATCTGTACCTGATGGGGCCGGATAGTACGGGGGTCAACGGCCAGGCATTTGACGCGCAATAAGCCACGGCCTGCTGCGCGTCGATCCTGCGGCGTTAAAAACCGGCTCGGATGCTCATGTACAAAAGTACACTCCGCTTCCTCGCCGGTTTTTGCCTTGCAGGAATCTAGCTCGCAAGACCTTAAATAGCCCTTTAAGGGTTCCGACGGTTTTCCGGCGGCAAGCGATTCAGCTGGCATCAAATTGCCAGCAGCTACGCCAGCTAACCGGCAAAGACTTGCCGCCAGCCTTTGCCACATAAACCTAAGCGCATGAAATAAAAGCACTTTTCACACGCCGCCGCGCTTGGCATGAAATTCGCTCTACCTCTTCCAGTCGTCGCGTATCGCGTAAGAGGTAAGGCTTTATGGCCCCGCACAACCAGTCCAACACCATCGATTTCGACGCTGCAAAATTGCAGCGTCTCGGCTACTCCGGTCGCCTGCAGAAGAATCTGAAGCCGGTCAGCCTGGCGCAACTGCGCCAGCAACTGAGCCTACGCCTGCAGACCTCGCTGGAAGCCGAACGCATTCTCGAGCTGTTCTTCACTGAAGTGCAGCGCCTGGTGCCACTCAGCGCCCTGAGCTACCACCTGGCGTCCTGCGACCTGCGCCTGGATCTGGGTGAGCGTGGCAACCACTCGGCCGGCTACCGCCTGAATCACGATGGCGAGTACCTCGGTGAGCTGACCTTCCGCCGCAACCAGCGCTTCAGTGAGGATGAGCTGGGCCAGCTGGAGTCACTTCTGGCCAGCCTGCTGTTCCCGCTGCGCAATGCCCTGCTCTACCGCTCGGCAGTACAAAGCGCACTGCGCGACCCGCTGACCGAAACCGGCAACCGCATCGCCATGCAGCAAACGCTCAAGCGCGAAGTGGATATTGCCCGGCGCACCCTGCAGCCGCTGTCGGTGCTAATGGTCGATATCGATCATTTCAAGCGCATCAATGATAACCACGGCCACCTGGTCGGCGATCAGGCGCTCAAGGCTGTCGCCACCGCGCTGAAAGACAGCCTGCGCAATGTCGACATGGTGTTCCGCTACGGCGGCGAAGAATTTATGGTGCTGCTCTCCAACACCAGCCGTGAATGCGCTTCGATGGTCGGCGAACGCCTACGCATGGCGGTACTTGGCGTGCAGTACCTGGTGGAGAACCGCGCCATTGAGCTGTCGGTCAGCCTCGGTTGCGCCACCCTGCTGCCGGGTGAGTCGATGGAAAGCCTGCTGCGCCGTGCCGACAGCGCGCTGTACGTGTCCAAACGCGATGGCCGCAATCGGTTGTCGATGGCTGGGTAAACCACCCGACCATAAAAAATGGCCGGGAGCCATTTTTAACGTCGCGCAGCGACGGCCCTCAGGGTGGCCGCCATGGATGGCAGGACATAAAAAAGGCGACCCGAGGGTCGCCTTTTTCATATCCACCGCAATGGATTACTCCGGCTTAGGACCGCGACCAAAGCCTGGGCGCTGACCTTCACGGCTCGGCGGGCTGCGGCGTTTGACCGGCGCACCAGCTGGCTTGCGCGATGGACGCTCGCTCAGCTCGACGCCTGGGCGCTGCGCACCTGGCTTGGCTGGGCGCTTCTTGTTGACATCACGCGGACGCTCAGCAACCGGCGTGCCCTTGCTCTGATCGGCACGCGGTGCACGTGGGGTGCGTACTGGACGCTCGCCACGCTCATCACCTTCACCACGGGCAGGCCGCGAACGGCCTTGATCACCAGCCGCTGCCGGGCCGCCGCCATGGGCTGGACGCAGGGTCCGCTCCGGACGGGCGGCACGCCCCACCGGCTTGGCAGATTTACGCTGCAGGCGGTCGATCTTGTCGCGGGCTTTTTCCTTCATATCCGGCAAGGCAACCGGCTTGAGGCCGACTTCTTCGCTGAGGATATCCACTTCGCGCTGGCTCATTTCGCGCCAGCGGCCCATGGTCAGATCCGAGGTGATAAACACCGGGCCGAAACGCACGCGCTTCAGACGGCTGACCACCAGGCCCTGGGATTCCCACAACCGGCGCACTTCGCGATTACGGCCTTCCATCACCACGCAGTGATACCAGTGGTTGAAGCCCACGCCGCCCGGAGCGACCTTGATATCGGTGAACTTGGCCGGACCGTCTTCGAGCATCACGCCGGCTTTCAAGCGCTCGATCATCTCTTCGTCGACTTCGCCACGCACACGCACGGCGTACTCGCGGTCCATCTGGAAGGACGGGTGCATCAGGCGGTTGGCAAGCTCACCGTCGGTGGTGAACATCAGCAAACCGGTGGTGTTGATGTCGAGGCGACCGATATTGATCCAGCGGCCATCTTTCGGCCGTGGCAGACGGTCAAACACAGTCGGACGACCTTCTGGGTCGTCACGGGTGCAGATCTCGCCTTCGGGTTTGTTGTAGATGATTACGCGGCGCACGCTTTCGGCGGCTTCTTCGCGGCGGATCACCTTGCCATCGACGGCAATCGCATCGTGCAGGTCGACGCGCACGCCGAGGCTGGCAACTGCGCCGTTGACCTTGACGCGGCCAGCAGTAATCCAAGCTTCGATTTCACGGCGTGAAGCCAGGCCCATACGCGCCATGACTTTCTGCAGCTTTTCGCCTGCGGGGCTATATTCTTCGATTTCTTCACTCATCTGGGCACCTCCCGGTGTTTTCTTTAGTGATTGGACGACTCGAGTCGTCGAAGGGCCGCGGAGCATACGCGAAACACGGCGCTTACGCACGGGTTGAGGCTAGCTGGCTGATCGGTGGCCGTCAGCCTTTGCGCTGACCGATGGTCGCCAAACTCAGCAAACGCATATCCGCCTCGGCCAACACGGCACGCCGGGCAGCCTTATCAAGCTTCTTCCAACCCTTGATCTCGGCTTTGCTACGCCCGCACCCCAAGCAGATATCGCGCTTGAACTTGCACAGTTTGATGCAGGGATCTTTCACCGCACTAACGCCCTCACTGACGCACCCTGCCCTTTAGTCAGGCAGCTGCTCTTTATCCAGGGTTTCGTGGGGCTCATCGGCATCGTCAAGCTCATCGTCCTGCTCGGGTAAATCATCGAAGTCGGTTTTCAGACCCTGCTCCATCGAGTCGAGTTCAGCCAGCAGGCTGCTGAAGCTGGTTTCCTCACCCACTTCCACCGCTGGCTCATCGGCCAGAGCCAGGTCAGCACGCGCCTGCAGACTTTGCGGCGCTTCCAGATCATCGTCAAAAGCCAGCACCGGCTCCGGCTCCAGCTCGCGCAGGGCCGCCAGAGGCGGTAATTCGTCGAGGCTTTTCAGGTTGAAGTGATCGAGAAAGGCTTTGGTGGTGGCAAACATTGCCGGTTTACCCGGCACATCGCGGTAACCGACCACGCGAATCCACTCGCGCTCCAGCAGGGTTTTGACGATATGGCTGTTGACCGCCACACCGCGTACATCCTCGATCTCGCCACGGGTGATCGGCTGGCGGTAGGCAATCAGCGCCAGAGTTTCCAGCATCGCGCGCGAATAGCGCTGCGGGCGCTCCTCCCACAACCGGCCGACCCAAGGAGCGAAGCGCTCACGCACTTGCAGGCGGTAACCGGACGCCACCTCGATGAGCTCGAAGGCGCGCCCTTCACAGGACTTGCCCAGGTGCGTCAGCGCCTTCTTGAAGACCGCAGGCTCCGGCCGCTCGGCCTCCTCGAAGAGTTCGTACAGACGCTCCAGAGATTGCGGTTTGCCGGATGCCAGCAGAAAGGCTTCGAGCAGGCTGGCCAGCTCACGAGGTTCGTTAAGGTTCATGCTTATTCAGCCCGCGCACGCACATGGATTGGCCCAAAAGCCTCATTTTGCACCAGTTCAACCAGGGATTCCTTGATCAACTCGAGCACCGCCATAAAGGTCACCACCACCCCGAGCTTGCCCTCTTCGGCGCTGAACAGGCTGACAAACGGCACAAACGCGCCGCCCTTGAGGCGTTCGAGCACTTCACTCATGCGCTCGCGGGTCGACAGCGCTTCACGAGTGACCTGGTGGCTTTCAAACATATCGGCGCGGCGCAGCACTTCGGCCATCGACAGCAGCACTTCTTCCAGGCTGACATCCGGCAGCAGCTTGCGCGCCCGCGCTTCGGGCGCGTCCAGACGCGGCACAGTAACGTCACGACCGACCCGGCTAAGGCCGTCGATACCTTCTGCGGCGGCCTTGTAACGCTCATATTCCTGCAGGCGGCGGATCAGCTCGGCGCGCGGATCGTCTTCCTCGGCTTCGACCTCACTGGAGCGCGGCAACAACATGCGCGACTTGATCTCGGCGAGCATGGCCGCCATCACCAGATACTCGGCCGCCAACTCCAGGCGCACCGACTGCATCAGCTCGACATAACCCATGTACTGGCGGGTGATTTCCGCCACAGGGATATCCAGCACATCAATGTTCTGTTTGCGGATCAGGTACAGCAGCAGGTCCAGCGGGCCCTCGAAGGCTTCGAGAAACACCTCCAGGGCATCCGGCGGGATATACAGATCCAGCGGCATTTCGGTGACAGCCTGGCCATACACCAGGGCAAATGGCAGCTCCTGCTGGGCATTGGCCTGGTCCTGGGGATGGCTGTCGGGATGTTCCTGGGCTGGCACGCTGGACATGATCACTCTCGAAGTTAAATTCAGCGTTAGGTTCAGCGGTAATTCAGGCCAAGGGCCAGGCGCACTTCACTCAGGGTTTCCCTCGCTTCAGAGCGCGCGCGGTCAGCGCCATCGGCGAGAATCTGCCGGACCAGATCAGGGTTGTCCTGATAATCCGCGGCGCGCGCCTGCAACGGTTGCAACTCCTGCTGCAGCGCTTCGACCAACGGCGCCTTGCACTCCAGGCAGCCTATGCCGGCGCTGCGACAGCCTTGCTGCGCCCAGTCGCAGGTCTCGTTGCTGGAATACAGCTGATGCAGCGGCCACACCGGGCAATTCGCAGGGCTGCCGGGATCATCGCGGTGCACCCGTGCAGGGTCGGTCGGCATACGGCGGATCTTCTCCTCAATCGCCGCACCGTTGTCACGCAGGAAAATCGCGTTGTTGTTGGATTTGGACATCTTGCCACCATCGAGCCCGAGCAGCTTGGGCGACTCGCCGAGCATGGCCTGCGGTTCGATCAGCAGAATCTTGCCGCCGCCCTCCAGGTAACCATAAAGGCGCTCTTTATCACCCAGGGTGATGCTCTGTTGATCCTTGAGCAGCGCCCGCGCGGTTTCCAGCGCCTCGGCGTCGCCCTGCTGCTGATAGGCCTTGCGCAGGTTGTTGTAGAGCGTTGCGGTTTTCTTGCCCAGCTTGATGATCGCCGCCTCGGCCTTTTCCTCAAAGCCTGGCTCACGGCCATACAGATGGTTGAAGCGCCGCGCCACATCGCGGGCAAACTCGATATGCGCCAACTGGTCGCTACCTACCGGCACCACGCCGGCGCGGTACAGCAGAATATCCGCGGCCTGCAGCAAGGGATAACCGAGAAAGCCGAAGGTACTCAGGTCCTTGCCGTGCAGCTGCTCCTGCTGCTCTTTATAGGACGGCACGCGCTCCAGCCAACTGAGCGGGCAGATCATCGACAGCAGCAGGTGCAACTCGGCGTGCTCAGGGACTTGCGACTGAATAAACAGCGTCGCCGAGCTGGGGCTGACACCGGCAGCCAGCCAGTCCACGGCCATATCCATGACGCGCTGGGACAGCGGGCCGACATCGTCGTAATCGGTGGTCAGCGCGTGTAGATCGACGATGCAGAAGAAGCATTCATAGGTGTGTTGCAGCTTCACCCAGTTCTTCAGCACGCCCTGATAATGCCCCAGGTGCAGCAGACCACTCGGGCGCATGCCAGACAGCACGCGGCGTTCAGCGTCAACAAGACTCAAAACGGATTACCTGAATAATCGAAAGAGCCCGATTATATATAGCCAGGCTCAAAGGTCATCCGTAAAAGGCGACGGATCACCGCAACCCACCCGAATCACCTCGGGCTCATCGTCGGTCAGGCTGACCACGGTGGAGGCTTCCAGCCCGCCGAAACCGCCATCGATGATCAGATCGACCTGATGTTCAAGAATCTGGCGCATTTCATAGGGATCGCTCATCGGCAGCGCTTCGCCCGGCAAAATCAGGCTGACGCTCATCAGCGGCTCATCCAGCTCGGCCAGCAAAGCCATGGCAATCGGATGGCTGGGCACACGCAGACCGATGGTGCGGCGCTTGGCATGCAGCAGCATGCGCGGCACTTCACGGGTGGCATTGAGGATAAAGGTGTAAGGCCCCGGGGTATGGCTCTTGAGCAAGCGGAAGGCGGCGGTATCAACCTTGGCAAAAGTGCTGAGCTGCGACAGATCGCGGCATACCAGGGTGAAGTTGTGCTTGTCGTCCAGTTGGCGCAGGCGGCGGATGCGCTCCACCGCGTTCTTGTCGCCAATATGGCAACCCACGGCGTAGGAGGAATCGGTCGGATAGATCACCACCCCACCGTTGCGGATGATTTCCACGGCCTGTTTGATCAGGCGCGCTTGCGGATTTTCCGGATGAATCTGGAAGAATTGGCTCACGCTCGGACCCTGGTCAAATTGCAGTAGGCTGCTGGACATGTTGAAACCGTGCCCACAGGGGCGGTAGATCCTCGGGCACCGGGCGATAGACGCCCAGCTCAGACCACTGGCCTGGCGCGTGGAAATCACTGCCTGCGGTGACAAACATGCCGAACTCCCTCGCCAGAATCGCCAGACTGCCAACCTGTTCGGCCGGCTGCATCCCGTTGACCACTTCCAGCGAATGGCCGCCGGCGCCGACAAAATCGGCGATCAACTTGCGTCGTTTACTCCGAGTAAAGTCGTACTGCCAGGGATGCGCCAGACTGACCCAGGCATTGGCGCGGCGCAGGGTATCAACCGCCTGAGCCAGCTCCGGCCAGTGCTGTTTGACATCACCCAGCTTGCCCGAGCCCAGCCACTTGCGAAACGCTTCGGCGCGGTCCTTCACATATCCGCTGCGTACCAGAAAGTCCGCGAAGTGCGGGCGCGCCGGGGCATTACCGCTGTCGCCCAGTTCCTGCTGCATGGCCCGCGCACCCTCCAGGGCGCCCGGCATGCCTTTGGCTTCCAGACGCTTGCTAATCTCAGCAGCGCGCAACCAGCGCCCCTCGTGCAGTTCGGCAATCGCCTGCTGCAAAGCCGGCGCATCACGATTGAAGGCGTAGCCCAGTACATGAATGGTCGCACCGCCCCAGGTGCAGGACAGCTCGATGCCACTGACCAACTGCATGCCCAAAGCTTGCGCTGCGGCACCGGCCTCATCCAGGCCATCGAGGGTGTCGTGATCGGTCAACGCCAGCAAACGCACACCGCGTTCAAACGCCCGCGCCACCACCACAGCCGGCGCAAGGGCGCCATCTGAAGCGGTGCTGTGGCAATGCAAATCAACATCCATAAGGGGCGCTTTCCGAGTCATTTATGTTTGTTATTATGCCGCCAGATGTGGATTCTTGCTGGCTTGCACCAATATTTCCTCGACTTTGCCTGACCAGGCTGCTTTTCTCCCCTGGCGCCGGCCCGCGCCAACCACCGTATTAAGGATTGAGATGCTCTACGCGATCATTGCCACCGATGTGGAAAACTCCCTGGAAAGCCGTCTGAATGCCCGCCCAGCGCACCTTGCCCGCCTGGAACAACTGAAAAGCGAAGGCCGCCTGATCCTCGCGGGCCCGCACCCAGCCGTCGACAGCAATGATCCAGGCCCGGCAGGTTTTTCCGGCAGTTTGATCGTCGCCGAGTTCGAGTCGCTGCAAGCCGCACAACAGTGGGCCGAAGCCGATCCTTATCGCGCAGCTGGGATCTATGCCTCGGTGCTGGTAAAACCCTTCAAGCTGGTCTTGCCTTGAAGCCAACACTTCGCTGAACAACCCATAACAACAATTACAAAGATAGGAGTTCCGATGCGTACAGGCCCGCTGTTTCTACTCTTGACCCTGTGCTTGCCGGCCGTCACCCAGGCCGAAGAAAGCCCGCCGCAGCCATTGGCAGAAGCCACCTCGGCGCAGACGCAGATCGATGAACTGGAACAGCGCCTGGCTCTCAGCGAAGAACAGCGCGAAGCCCTCAGCGCTGAGCTGCAAAACAACAGCAGCGAACGTGAAACCGTGCAACTGCAGCGCCTGCGCCAGGAAAACCAGCGCCTCAAGCTGCAGCTGAAAAAAGCCCAGGCCAGCGCCCCGCAGCCGCTGATCAGCGAACAGCAGATGTGGTTCGCCACGGGCGCCGGGGCTGGTTTGCTCGGGGTGATTATCGGTGCGTTCCTACGCCGTGGTCGCCGCTCACGCAGCGAGTGGCTCAACTAAGCCATGAGTGATCTGCTGTTAATCGACGACGACGTCGAACTTTGCGAACTACTGACCAGCTGGCTAACCCAGGAAGGCTTTCAGGTCAGCGCCTGCCATGACGGCCTCAGCGCCCGCAACGCCCTTGCCAAGCACAGCCCGGATGCGGTGGTACTGGACGTGATGCTGCCCGATGGCAGTGGCCTGGAGTTGCTCAAGCAGTTGCGCAGCGACCACCCCGAACTGCCGGTGCTGATGCTCTCAGCCCGTGGTGAACCGCTGGACCGGATTCTCGGCCTGGAACTGGGCGCCGACGACTACCTGGCCAAACCCTGTGACCCTCGCGAGCTGACCGCCCGCTTACGTGCCGTCTTACGCCGTAGCCTGCCGGCCACGCCCAGCAGCCCGCTTGATCTCGGCGACCTGCATTACAGCCAGGCCCGCGGCACCGTGACCCTGGGCGAACAGGAAGTGCTGTTGACCCTCTCGGAAAGCCGCATCCTCGAAGCCCTGTTGCAACATCCAGGCGAGCCAGTGGACAAACAGGAGCTGGCGCAACTGGCCCTCGGCCGCAAACTGACCCTGTATGACCGCAGCCTGGATATGCACGTCAGTAACCTGCGCAAAAAGCTCGGCCCACACGCCGATGGCCGCCAGCGCATTCTTGCCCTGCGTAGCCGCGGCTACTACTACAGCGTCTGAGCAGTCGCTGTGTAAATCAGCCGCACAGCGCTCTTTACCTAAGCTTTACCTTGCCCTGACGGCCCTTGACCTTGACCGCCCTAGACTGGGCTCATCCGGTGTTTACCGGTTTCAGACAAGGAGACACACCATGCGCAAGACCCTTACCGCAGTACTGCTCGCCCTGACCCTGCCGACTCTGGCCATGGCCATGCCCGAAGGCGGCCCGCGGCACGGCGGCCATCATGGTGAACATGGCTCGCGCATGTTCAAAGAGCTCGATCTGAGCAAAGAGCAGCACCGCGAAATCCGCAAGCTGATGGGCGAGCAGATGCAAGGCCGCCATGAGATCACCAAGCGCTACCTGGACAAACTGCCGGCCGCCGAACAAAAAGCCATGCAGGACGAACTGAAGGCCGCCAAGGACAAACAGCACAGCGCCATCCGCGCCCTGCTCAAGCCCGAGCAGCAGAAAGCCTTCGACGAGCACCAGAAGAAGATGGAAGAGCGCCGCGCAGAGCGTCAGGCATTCAAAGCCTGGCAGGCCGAGCAGGCGAAAAAGAACTAACTCAGGCACTGTTGCCATTACGCCCATCAGGCTGCAAGGCCTGATGGGCGTAAGCATTTCCACCACAGCTACCACTAAGGAGCCACCGTGCGGTCACTGTTCTGGCGCATCTTTGCCAGCTTCTGGCTGGCTATAGCCCTGGTTGCCGGACTGTCCATGCTGCTTGGGCGCATGCTCAATCAGGACGCCTGGCTGCTCAGCCAGCACCCCGGCATGGATGACCTCGCCGAAAAGTGGACGCAACGCTACGAGAAGAAAGGCCCAAGCTCCGCCCAAGCCCTGCTTGAGCAACGCAAACGCAAATTCCGCATCGATGTCCAGGTGCTCGACGACAGCGGCCAAGCCGTGGTCAAAGGCACCTTCCCGCCCCGCGCGGCAGCCTTTGAAGCCCGCCACAGCAATGAGAAACGCCTGCCCTGGCGCCGCCTGAGTGTCGATTACACCAGCCCGCACAGCGGCGAAACCTACCTGTTTATCTACCGCATCCCGAACCCCGAGGTCGCCGCGTGGCAGCGCGAAAGCCTGCTCTGGCCGCTGAGCGCGCTGGCTATCGCCATGCTGGTACTGACCCTGTTCAGCCTCTGGCTGACGCTCTCCATCACCCGCCCGCTGAATCGCCTGCGCGGCGCGGTGCATGATCTGGGGCAAACCGCCTATCAGCAGAACAGCCTGGCCAAATTGGCCGAGCGCCGTGATGAGCTCGGCGTACTGGCCGCCGACTTCAACCGTATGGGTGAGCGCGTACAGGGCCTGATCAGCAGCCAGCGCCAGTTGCTGCGCGACGTGTCCCACGAGCTGCGCTCACCATTGGCGCGTCTGCGCATCGCTCTGGCCCTGACCGAACGGGCAGAGGCCGAAGAGCGAGAGAAATACTGGCCGCGTCTGAGTCAGGAATGCGACCGCCTGGAAGCACTGATCAGTGAAATCCTCGCCCTCGCCCGACTCGACGCCGAACCGGGCGCGGCGCAACCGATCAACCTCGGCGAGCTGCTGCACAAATTGCAGGACGACGCGCGCCTGGACGCGCCAGAGCAACAGATCGAGATTCAGCTGGAAAACGGCCTGCAGCTCAATGGCTGGCCAGACATGCTGCAACGCGCGATGGACAACCTGCTACGCAACGCCCTGCGCTTCAACCCGGTCGGCCAACCCATCGAATTGACCGCCAGCCGAGGCGCCGAACAGCTATGCCTGAGCGTGCGCGACCACGGCCCAGGCGCTGCGCCCGAGCTGCTAACACGTCTTGGTGAACCCTTCTACCGCGCCCCCGGCCAGACCAGCAGTGGCCACGGCCTGGGCCTGGCGATCGCGCGCCGCGCCGCCGAACGGCATGGCGGGCAGCTGGAGCTGAGCAACCATGCGCAAGGCGGCTTTATCGCCACCCTGCGCCTGCCACTCACTCCACCGCAGGCCAGGCCCTGACAAAATCACTGACCTGCACCTGCGGCACCGCGCGCAATTCGCGCTCCGGCGTACCCAGATAGAGGTAGGCAATAACCTGTTCATCCGCGCTCAGGCCCAAGCCTGCAGCGACATGCGGGTTGTAGGCCATATCACCGGTGCGCCAAACCGCACCAATACCCTGCGCATGGGCAGCCAACAGAATGCCGTGGGCCGCGCAGCCAGCAGCCAGCACCTGCTCCTGCGCCGGTACTTTCAGGCTGGCCTGCACACGGGCAATCACCACCACCAGCAACGGCGCCCGCAGCGGCATGGCGCGCGCCTTGGTCAGTGCTTCGGTGCTGGCATCGGCAGGCAGTACGCTGGCAAACAGCTCGCCCAGCTGCGTCAGCGCTTCGCCTTCAACCGTGAGAAAACGCCAGGGCCGTAACTGGCCATGATCAGGCGCACGCAGAGCGGCGCGAAACAACAGCTCACGCTGCGCAGCATCGGGGGCCGGCGCAATCAGGCGCGGCGCGGAAACACGGTTTAGCAACGCATCAAGAGCGTCCATCAGCCACCTCGGCAATTGAAACAGACGGCCATTCTAGTGCCTGAGCGCAGCGAGCTGGCAACTTGTGAGCTGTGTGGCAGAGCTTGCTCACGATCTCGCGAGCTAGAGAGATGCAAGGCAAAAGCAGGCGAGGAAGCGGAGTGTACGAGCTGTACATGAGCATTCCGAGCCTGCTTTTAACGCAGCAGGGCCGAAGCGCAGCAGATCGTGAGCAAGCTCTCAGGCCACCCGCTCAGGCGAAACACTCGGCAGTACCGGCGGCATCAACGGCGGTAAGCCGTGTGCGCTGCGCGCCGCATCGCAATGCGGGTTGTGCTCACCATTGACCCAGGAGGCCTCGAATTCGCGGCAGGTGCTGGAGCGCTGTTCATACAGCGTACAGCGCACACCCTGCCCGACTTCACCGAGCAGGGCCGTGCAACGCACGGGTTTTTGCTCCGTACCGCGCATGGCGACGCGATGCGGGGTGATCAGCACAACCTGATCATCGGGCACCACACCACCCGCCGATTGGCACTCACCCCAGAAAAATGACACACGAAAATGCGCGCAGCAGGCGCCACAGCTAAGACAAGGATTGCTATCGGACATGATTTGGCGGGCTCAGAAACCGGCAAGGGCCGGCACCTGGCGGCTATTCTATGCAGCGCCAAGCGCTTGTAAAGCACGCATTGTGGCGGCTGTACAGCGGCTGCAGCGCGCGTAGAATAACGCCCCTTTGCGCCACAGAGCCCGAGCCGAATCCATGTCATTGCCGACACTGCGCATCATTGCTTTTATTCTCGGCATATTCCTGATCACCCTGGCCGTCAGCATGTTGATCCCCATGCTGACGCTGCTGCTGTATTCGCGCACAGACGACCTCAACGCCTTTCTCTGGTCCAGCCTGGTAACCGCCGCGGCGGGCATCGCCATGGTCATCCCTGGACGACCGAAAGAGGCGCAGCTGCGCCCGCGCGACATGTACCTGCTGACCACCGGCAGCTGGCTGGTGGTGTGCATCTTCGCCGCCTTGCCGATGGTGCTGATCCACCACATCAGCTACACCGACGCCTTCTTCGAGACCATGTCCGGCGTCACCACCACCGGTTCAACCGTACTGGCAGGCCTGGATCACGCCTCCCCCGGCCTGCTGATCTGGCGCTCGATGCTGCAGTGGCTGGGCGGTATCGGCTTTATCGGCATGGCGGTGGCGATTCTGCCGCTGCTGCGGGTCGGCGGCATGCGTCTGTTCCAGACTGAATCCTCCGACTGGGGCGAGAAAGTCATGCCGCGCTCGCATATGGCGGCCAAATACATCCTGTTTATCTACCTGAGCCTGACCCTGATCGGCTTTCTCGGCTTTTGGCTGGCGGGCATGACGCCCTTCGATGCGATCAATCATGCGATGACCTCGATCTCCACCGGCGGCTACTCGACCTCGGACTCATCCCTGGCCAACTGGAGCCAACCGGCCGTGCACTGGGTGGCGGTGGTGCTGATGATCTTCGGCGGCCTGCCCTTTACCCTGTATGTCGCCACCCTACGCGGCAACCGCAAAGCGCTGTTCAAGGACCATCAGGTACGCGGCTTTCTCGGCTTTCTGCTGGCCACCTGGCTGGTGTTCGGCACCTGGCTGTGGCTGCACTCGGATAACAGCTGGCTGGATGCGTTTCGCATCGTTGCGGTGAATGTCACTTCGGTGGTCACCACCACCGGCTTCGCCCTCGGCGACTACACCACCTGGGGCAGTTTCGCCGTGCTGCTGTTCTTCTACCTGACCTTTGTCGGCGGCTGCTCGGGTTCCACTTCCGGCGGTCTGAAGATCTTTCGCTTTCAGGTGGCCTATGTGCTGTTGCGGGCCAACCTGCAGCAACTGGTGCACCCGCGCGCGGTGATCAAGCAGCAGTACAACAATCACAACCTCGATGAAGAGATTGTTCGCTCGCTGATCACCTTTTCATTTTTCTTCACCATCACCATCGGCGTGATTGCCCTCGGCCTGACTCTGCTTGGCCTGGACTGGGTAACCGCGCTGACCGGCGCAGCGACAGCGGTGTGTAACGTAGGCCCAGGTTTGGGCCCGATCATCGGCCCGGCAGGCAACTTCTCCAGCCTGCCAGATGCGGCCAAATGGCTGCTGACCATTGGCATGCTGCTCGGTCGCCTGGAAATTCTTACCGTACTGGTGCTGGTAACTCGGGCATTCTGGCGGCATTAAGGACGTATTGGCCGGGCGATTAGCACGCAAGCCCGGTCATAACCCCTAGACTCTTGCTATTACTGGAACGGAACCCGCTTAGATGGCTTGGCCGACCTTACGGATCATCGCGTTTATCAATGGCATCTTTCTTCTGACCCTGGCGATCAGCATGGCCGTTCCCATGCTGACCCTGGTGCTGTTTGCACGGCCTGACGAACTCAACGCCTTTCTCTGGTCCAGCCTGATCACCTTTATCGCGGGCATCGCGATGATTGCCCAGGGCCGACCCAAGGATGTACAACTGCGCCCACGCGACATGTACCTGCTGACGGTATCCAGTTGGATACTGGTGGGACTGTTCGCCTCCCTGCCCTTTATGTTCTCCCAGCATCTGGGCCTGACCGACGCGGTGTTTGAAAGCATGTCGGGCATCACTGCCACCGGAGCCACGGTGCTGACTGGGCTGGACAGCATGTCGCCGGGCATTCTGATCTGGCGCTCATTACTGCATTGGCTCGGCGGTATCGGCTTTATCGCCATGGCCGTGGCAATTCTGCCGATGCTGCGCATCGGTGGTATGCGCCTGTTCCAGACCGAGTCCTCGGACCGTTCCGAAAAGATCATGCCACGCTCGCATATGGTCGCCAAGTACATGGTCGCGGCCTACGTGGGCATCAGCCTGCTCGGCTGCCTGGCCCTGTGGACGGCAGGCATGGGGGTGTTCGACGCGATCAACCACACCATGTCGGCCATCGCCACCGGCGGGTTTTCCACCTCAGACCAATCGGTTGGCAAATGGACCGAGCCGGCGGTGCACTGGGTCACCATCGTACTGATGATTCTCGGCAGCGTCCCTTTCGTGCTGTTTGCCTCGATGCTGCGCGGCAACTACAAGGCCTTGATCAGAGACCAGCAGGTGCGCGGTTTTCTCGCCATTTTGCTCAGCACCTGGCTGCTGCTCGGAACCTGGTACTACCTGAGCACCGAACTGCACTGGCTCGAAGCCATTCGCCACGTGGCGTTCAACACCACCTCGATCATGACCACCACCGGCTTTGCCCTCGGCGATTACACGCTATGGGGCGGCTTTGCCGGCATGCTGTTCTTCTACCTGGGGTTTATCGGTGGCTGCTCGGGCTCGACCGCTGGCGGGCTGAAGATATTCCGTTTTCAGGTCGCCTACGTGCTGCTCAGGGCCAACCTGATGCAGCTGATCCACCCGCGTGCGGTGATCAAGCAGCAGTACAACCGCCATCACCTGGATGAAGACATCGTCCGTTCGATCCTGACCTTCTCGTTCTTCTTCACCATCACCATCGCCGTGCTGGCCCTGGGCCTGACGCTCTGCGGCCTGGATTGGATCACTGCACTCAGCGGCGCAGCCAGCACCGTTTCCGGCGTCGGCCCTGGCATGGGCCCGATCATCGGCCCGGCGGGCAACTTCTCCAGCCTGCCGGACACCGCCAAATGGCTGCTGACCTTCGGTATGCTGCTCGGCCGCCTGGAAATTTTGACAGTACTGGTGCTAATGCTGCCGGCGTTCTGGCGACACTAAGAATCTATTTACGATCTGCTGCGCGTCGGCCCTGTTGCGTTAAAAACAGGCTCGGCAAGCCGCTTGCGGCTAACGCGCTTTAGCGCGACCCGAAGGGCGAGTGAAACGAGTAATGCTCATTTACACCAGTAAAATCCGCTTCTTGCCGCTTTGACCAGCCGGAGGCTGTTACTACGTAGCGCCTTGCATGGCTCTAGCTCGCGAGCTCGTAAACAGATTCACGGACGTAATTACAGACGCGCGCGGTACTCGCCAGGTGTGGTGTCAAACCAGCGGCGGAAGGCGCGAAAGAAGTTGCTCGGGTCGGAGAAGCCCAGCAGGTAGGAAATTTCCAGCAAGGTCAGGTTGGCCTGGCCCAGATACTGGCCGGCCAGCTCGCGGCGTGTGTCGTCGAGCAGGTGCTGGTAGCTGGTGCCTTCATCCTGCAGTCGCCGCTGCAAGGTGCGCTCGGACAGCAACAGCGCCTGCGCCACCGC
>JBIHZW010000249.1:0-5636 GCA_044240245.1 Pseudomonas sp.
TCTTTGCTCACGCCGCTCTGCGTATCTTTCAAGCGCGCGCCGGTAACACCGGTGTTGTCGCCCAGCACTTCTTCAAGAGAGTGGTTCCAGTGCAGCACCACATTGCCGTTGGCCGCTTTTTCGAACAGCTTGTCCTGAAGAATCTTCTCGGAACGCAGCTTGTCACGGCGATGCACCAGGTGCACTTCCTTGGCGATATTCGACAGGTACAGCGCTTCTTCGACCGCGGTATTGCCGCCGCCAATCACCGCTACCACCTGGTTGCGATAAAAGAAGCCATCGCAGGTGGCGCACGCCGATACGCCTTTGCCGGAAAACGCCTCTTCGGACGGCAGGCCCAGGTACTGCGCCGATGCGCCCGTGGCGATAATCAGTGCGTCACAGGTGTAGGTACCGCTGTCGCCTTTCAAGGTGAAAGGGCGCGACTGCAACTCGGCGGTGTGGATGTGGTCGTAGACGATCTCGGTTTCAAAGCGCTCGGCATGCTTTTGCATGCGCTCCATCAGCGCTGGGCCGGTCAGGCCTTCAACATCACCAGGCCAGTTGTCCACTTCGGTGGTGGTGGTCAACTGACCGCCGGGCTGAATGCCAGTAATGATCACAGGCTTGAGGTTGGCGCGGGCAGCGTAAACGGCAGCGCTATAACCGGCAGGGCCGGAGCCCAGGATGATCAAGCGTGAATGCTTGACTTCGCTCATAAAAACACCTCATAAGCCTTTGTCACAAAAGAGAATGCATGCTCCAATTGAGCCGCACGGAAGATATTGGCGGATATGCTACACCGAGCGGGCGAAGAGCGGGAGTCAACCGCCGTAGCTGTTTATGCATACAGCCTGGTCTGGTATGGTGCGGTTAAACCCGTACAATCACTGCATATTTTGCCGTTAACCAATTATTCGGCGCCTCTGGCGCAGGAACAGATGCGTTTTGAAGAAATCTAGCCCAACCGCACAAGCCCCTCTCTGGCGTCAGCAGCTGCCTTATCGACTCAAAGAAGGCGCGCTGATTGGCCTGGGCGCACTTTGCCTTTATCTCTGGATGGCTCTGCTGACCTACGATGCGGCCGATCCGGGCTGGACCCACACCAGCAATGTTGAGCAGGTTCAGAACGCCGCCGGTCGTGCCGGTGCGTGGTTTGCCGACATTCTGTTTATGGCGCTGGGCTATTTCGCCTATCTATTCCCGCTGCTGTTGGCGGTAAAAACTCTGCAGGTGTTCCGCGCCCGCCATCAGCCATGGCAGTGGAGTGGCTGGCTGTTCTCCTGGCGACTGATTGGTCTGGTCTTTCTGGTGCTGTCCGGTGCTGCGCTGGCGTATATCCATTTTCACGCCAGCTCAAGCATGCCGGCCTCCGCAGGCGGCGCGCTGGGTGAAAGCCTGGGGGCGCTGGCGATCAATGCGCTGAATGTGCAAGGCAGTACGCTGCTGCTGATCGCGCTCTTCCTCTTCGGTTTGACGGTGTTTACCGATCTGTCCTGGTTCAAGGTGATGGATCTGACCGGCAAGATCACCCTCGACCTGATCGAGCTGATCCAGAGTCTGGCAAACCGCTGGTGGAGTGCGCGGGTTGAGCGCAAGCAACTGGTGGCGCAATTGCGTGAAGTCGATGAGCGCGTCAGTGAAGTCTCCGCACCGATCGTGCTGGATCGCCGTGAACAGGCCAAGGTCAAAGAACGCTTGATTGAGCGTGAAGAGTCGCTGAACAAGCACATGAGCGAGCGGGTCAACCGTCCAGCTCCAGTGATCACGCCGCCAGCCGCGCCGAAAGCGCCTGAGCCGAGCAAACGCGTGCTGAAAGAGAAGCAGGTCAACCTGTTTGAAGACAGCGCTCTGGCTGGCAGCCTGCCGCCGATTTCGATCCTTGATGTGGCAGAGAAGGTTCAGAAGAAATACTCGCCTGAATACCTGGAGGCCATGTCGCGCCTGCTTGAGATCAAGCTCAAGGAGTTTGGTGTCGAGGTTATCGTCGAGTCGGTCCATCCGGGTCCGGTGATTACCCGTTTCGAGATCCAGCCAGCGGCAGGGGTCAAGGTCAGCCGTATTTCCGGCCTGGCCAAGGACCTGGCGCGTTCGATGGCGATTATCAGCGTGCGCGTGGTGGAAGTAATTCCAGGCAAGACCACCGTCGGTATCGAAATTCCCAACGAAGACCGGCAGATCGTGCGCTTCTCCGAAGTGCTGTCATCGCCCGAGTACGACGAAGCCAAGTCGCCCGTTACCCTGGCCCTAGGCCATGACATCGGCGGCAAGCCGGTGATCACTGACCTGGCGAAGATGCCCCACCTGCTGGTGGCCGGTACCACAGGCTCTGGTAAGTCGGTCGGGGTTAACGCAATGATCCTGTCGATTCTGTTCAAGTCCACGCCGGAAGAGGCGCGCCTGATCATGATCGACCCGAAAATGCTCGAACTGTCGATCTACGAAGGCATTCCTCACCTGCTTTGCCCGGTAGTGACTGACATGAAGGAAGCCGCCAACGCCCTGCGCTGGTCGGTGGCCGAGATGGAGCGTCGCTACAAGCTGATGTCGAAGATGGGGGTGCGCAACCTCGCGGGCTTCAACCGCAAGGTCAAAGACGCCGAAGAGGCCGGCGAGCCGCTGAGCGATCCGCTGTACAAGCGCGAAAGCATGCACGACGAGGCGCCGCTGCTGAAAACCCTGCCAACCATCGTGGTGGTGGTCGACGAGTTCGCCGACATGATGATGATCGTCGGCAAGAAGGTTGAAGAGCTGATTGCGCGTATCGCGCAGAAGGCCCGTGCGGCGGGGATTCACCTGATTCTCGCGACCCAGCGCCCTTCGGTGGATGTGATTACCGGTCTGATCAAGGCCAACATCCCGACCCGTATGGCGTTCCAGGTATCGAGCAAGATCGACTCACGCACCATCCTTGACCAAGGCGGCGCCGAGCAGCTACTGGGCCACGGTGACATGCTCTATATGCCGCCAGGCACCGGCTTACCGATTCGCGTGCACGGTGCTTTCGTCTCCGACGAGGAAGTACACCGCGTGGTCGAGGCCTGGAAGCAACGCGGCACACCTGACTATATCGATGACATCCTGGCCGGCGCTGAAGAGTCCGGTAGCGGTTTCGAGGGTGGCAGCGGCGAAGGCAGTGAAGGCAGCGAGTCCGATCCGCTTTATGACGAGGCGGTCAATTTCGTACTGGAAAGCCGCCGCGCCTCTATTTCCGCCGTGCAGCGCAAGCTGAAAATCGGCTACAACCGCGCCGCGCGGATGATCGAAGCCATGGAAATGGCCGGCGTCGTCACCTCAATGAACACTAATGGCTCTCGCGAGGTCATAGCTCCAAGCCCTGTTCGCGATTAATGCCTAGCCCGATCTGATAAGGAGTCCCATGCGCCTGATTCGCATGTTGTTGCTGACCGTACTGAGTTTTACTAGCGTTGCCGCCGTGGCCGACGATGAGATCGCCGTGCAGCGTTTGACCGAGCTGCTCAACCAGGCGCAGACCATCAACGCACGCTTTTCCCAGCTGACCCTGGACGGCAGCGGCACCCAGCTGCAGGAAACCGCGGGGCAGCTCGCACTGAAGCGCCCGGGTCTGTTCCGCTGGCACACCGATGCGCCGATGGAGCAGCTGCTGGTCTCCAATGGTGAGAAGGTCTGGCTGTATGACCCGGATCTGCAACAGGTGACCATTCAGACCCTCGATCAGCGTCTGACCCACACGCCGGCGCTGCTGCTGTCCGGTGATGTGTCGAAGATCCGTGAGAACTTCGAGATCAGCCACAACGAAGGTGGCAACGTGGTCGACTTTATTCTCAAGCCAAAATCCAAGGACACCCTGTTCGACAGTCTGCGTCTGTCGTTCCGCAACAAGGTGCTCAACGATATGCAGCTGATCGACAGCATTGGCCAGCGCACCAACATTCTTTTCCTCAACGTGAAAATGAATGAGCCGCAGGACGATGCGCAGTTCACCTTCGAGATCCCGGCCGGCGCGGACGTGATTCAAGAGTAGAACGCTCAACAACGAGAGGCGTTAAACCGCAGTCATGGATCTGTTTCGCAAGGCTCCCATCGTTCAACCCCTGGCTGCCCGGTTACGCGCAACCAGCCTGGATGAGTACGTCGGCCAAGAGCACTTGCTGGCCCGTGGCAAACCCTTGCGTGAAGCCTTGGAGCAGGGCGCGCTGCATTCGATGATCTTCTGGGGCCCGCCAGGCGTCGGCAAGACCACCCTGGCGCGGCTATTAGCGCAGGTTTCTGATGCGCATTTCGAGACGATTTCTGCGGTGCTCTCCGGGGTCAAGGAGATTCGCCAGGCCGTGGAAGTCGCGCAGCAGCACGCCGCGCAATATGGCCGCCAGACCATCCTATTTGTCGATGAAGTGCACCGCTTCAACAAGTCGCAGCAGGATGCTTTTCTGCCTTACGTGGAAGACGGCACGCTGATCTTTATCGGCGCCACCACAGAAAACCCCTCGTTCGAGCTGAACAACGCCTTGCTCTCACGGGCTCGCGTGTACGTGCTGAAAAGCCTGGATGAAAGCGCGCTGCGCAAACTGGTCGATCGCGCCTTGAGCGACCCAAAGGGCTTGGGCGAGCGTCAGCTGAGCCTGCCGGAAGAAAGCTTCAAGATTCTCCAAGCCGCCGCCGATGGCGACGGTCGGCGTTTGCTCAACTTTCTGGAAAACGCCGCTGACCTGGCCGAAGACGGTAGCGAGATCGGCAGTGAGTTGCTGCTCAATCTCCTTGGCGATACCCGTCGGCGGTTCGACAAGGGCGGTGAAGCCTTTTACGACCAGATATCCGCGCTGCACAAATCCGTACGCGGCTCCAGCCCGGACGGCGCGCTTTACTGGTTTGCGCGCATGCTCGATGGTGGTTGTGATCCGCTGTATATCGCCCGTCGTGTGGTACGCATGGCCAGCGAAGACATCGGCAATGCTGATCCGCGCGCCTTAACCCTCTGTCTGAATGCCTGGGATGTGCAGGAACGCCTGGGCAGTCCCGAGGGCGAGCTGGCAGTGGCGCAGGCGATTGTCTACCTGGCCTGCGCACCGAAAAGTAATGCGGTCTACAACGCCTTCAACGCGGCCATGCGTGATGCCGCCGAGCATGGCTCACAGGAAGTCCCGCTGCACCTGCGCAATGCCCCGACCAAGTTGATGAAGCAATTGGGTTATGGCGATGAATACCGCTACGCCCACGATGAGCCCGATGCGTATGCGGCAGGCGAGGACTACTTTCCGGAAACCTTCGAGCCACGCGAGTACTACCAACCGGTGCCACGTGGCCTGGAGCTGAAGATTCGCGACAAGCTGCAGCACTTGAAAAACCAGGACCGCAACAGCCCTCGTCAGCGGAGAAAACCATGATTCGCGTGGCCCTGGCCGTAGCCCTCGGTGGTGCCGTAGGCTCTGTGCTGCGCTTTCTTACTGCCAGCTGGGTGGTGGCGCAGTGGCCACGGCATTTCTACCTGAGCACTTTCACCGTCAATATCCTTGGCTGCCTGTTGATTGGCCTGCTGTCCGGCCTGTTTCTGCTGCGCAGCGACCTGCCAATCGAATTGCGCAGCGGTTTGATCATCGGCCTGCTCGGCGGCTTCACCACCTTTTCCTCATTCAGCCTTGAGCTGCTCAAGCTGTTTGAAAGTGGCCGCCACAATG
>JBIHZW010000250.1:0-5633 GCA_044240245.1 Pseudomonas sp.
CAGGGACCAGGTTGTTCAGGTTCACGACGTAGGTGTTGTGGTGCTTGTCGTGGTGGAATTCCAAGGTTTCCTTGGAAATGTGCGGCTGCAGGGCGTCATGTGCGTAGGGCAGCGGCGGCAATTCGAAAGCCATTGTCTATCTCCTAATCAGGTCAGGTGCGGTGTGCGCGAGGCCGATCACGGGCGGCCATCTCAGCGGCGTGAGTTATCTCTTTGCGCCGCAAGCCCTGGATCATAGCACTCGCCCCGCGCCTTAAACACGCGGCAACTGTGTGGAAAACCACCTCGGCATGTTGCATCAAGGCCGTTTTAGAGCATGCCGGGGTTGCTCAATAGCTGCCAGGCAATGCTGAACATCATCAAGGCCACGCCCAGGTCGATAAAGCGCCAGGTGCTTGGGCGCGCCAGCCAGGGCGCGAGCCAAGCCGCGCCGAGGGCCAGGCAGAAGAACCACATTAATGAAGCGCTGGCCGCGCCCAGGGCATAGGCGCCGGGCACCGGCTGCTGGGCGCCGAGTGAGCCGATCAGCAGCACGGTGTCGAGGTACACATGCGGGTTGAGCAGGGTCACGGCCAAAGCCGCCAGTAGCACCGCGCGACGAGAGCGTGGGCCGCTGTCGTTGGTCTGATTCAACGCCTGCGGACGGCTGGCGCGAACCAGCGCCTGGGCGCCATACCAGAGCAGAAAGGCCGCGCCACCCCAGCGCGCCACGCCCAGCAGGATCGGGCTCTGCGCCAACACGGCGGCCAGGCCGAACACCCCGGCAGTAACCAGCAGGGCATCGCAGACCACACAGAGCAATGCCACCGGCAGGTGATGCTCGCGGCGCAGGCTTTGCGCCAGGACGAAGGCGTTCTGCGCACCGAGGGCGATGATCAGCCCGGCGGCGATCAGTAATCCATTGCTATAGCTTTGCCACATATCGGCTACTCCACCTGTTCACTGAGCTGTTGCAGAACGGCCAGCGCGCGTGGCCCATCGGCGTGGGCGACGAACAGGTGGTCGTGGTAGAAGCCGGCGATCACGTTGCAGCTGATCCCGGCTTGCGCCAGTGCGCTCGCGACGGCAGCCGTCAATCCGACGGCTTCGAGTGCCGAATGCACATGCAGCGTCAGCCAGGCGGCCACGTAGCTGTATGGCAAACCCAGGTGTTCGGCCTGCTGGCGCAGCAGGATCACGGTGAGGCCTTCGGCTTCCTGAAAGCTGCCCAGCGGCTGCACACCGTCCAGTTGCGCGGCATCGATCAGGCTGCAGAACACGTAAGCGCCATCGTTCAGCTGTGGGCTCATGCTGCGTAGCAAGGTTGTCAGTGAGGTTTCGCCGGCCATGTGGATTGCCTTGTTCAGGTGGTGATGCTGGTCAGTCTGCTGTGGCTGGGTATATAAGAGAAACCAATAGTGCTGATTGCTCATTAGGAAAACTGATTTGCTCGATTACAAACTACTCGCTGCCTTGGCTGCCGTTGTGGAGCAGGCGGGATTCGAGCGTGCGGCGCAGGTGCTGGGCTTGTCGCAGTCGGCGGTGTCGCAGCGGATCAAGCTGCTCGAGGCGCGGGTTGGCCAACCGGTGCTGGTTCGCGCGGTGCCGCCTGCGCCGACGGAAATCGGCCGGCGTTTGCTTAACCATGTGCAGCAGGTGCGCTTGCTGGAGCGCGATATTCAGGCGCAGGTGCCGGCGCTGGATGAGGGCGGGCTGCCCGAGCGCCTGCGTATCGCGCTGAACGCCGACAGCCTTGCCACCTGGTGGGCTGGCGCGGTGGGCGCGTTCTGCACCGAGCAGCGCTTGCTGCTGGATCTGGTAGTGGAGGATCAGGAGGTCGGCCTCAAACGCATGCGCGCCGGTGAAGTAGCAGCTTGTGTATGCGCCAGCGAACGCCCGGTAGCAGGTGCGCGCGCCGTGCTGCTGGGGGCAATGCGTTATCGCGCCATGGCCAGCCCCGCGTTTATTGCCCGGCATTTTCCGGATGGAGTAACGGCGCCGGCACTGGCCCATGCACCGGCTATCGTCTTCGGCCCGGATGACCTGTTGCAGCACCGTTATCTGTCTAGCCTGGGCGTCGAAGGCGGCTTCGCCCACCATCTGTGCCCGTCATCCGAAGGGTTTATCCGCCTGGCGCAGGCCGGGTTTGGCTGGGGGCTGATCCCCGAGCTGCAGGTGCTCGGGGAGTCAGCCCGTGGCGAGCTGGTCGAATTGATCAGCGACCGGCCAATCGATGTGCCGCTGTACTGGCATCACTGGCGCAATGGCGGCGAGTTGCTTAATCAGCTGACGCGCCACCTTACCCAGGCCGCAGGCCATAGCCTGGTAGCACTCAGGAAATAACCACCTTGCCCGAGCCCGGCAGCTGTTCCACGCAGCGCTCTCCAAGCAGCTTGGTGGGGGTGAAATAACCGCCGGGGCCGTTGTAATCGAGCAGGTGCCGCACGGCCAGCAAGGCGCCGTGCACGGTTACGTCATAGCCGTTGGCGGTTTCCAGGCGTGCGGTTTTCACCATACCTGCAGCATTGCGCGCCTCGCCCCACAGCCAGGTGCGTTGGCGTGTGCGGCTGGCTTCATCCGGGCCACTGACGCGTTTTTCGATCAGCCGCTTGAGCCAGTTCTGCACCGCATCCAGTCCCAGCAGGGCGCGCAGCGGGTCGATCAGGCGCATCACTATTGCGGCCGCCGTCGGCGTCGGCAGGTACACCTCGATATTGTCGATGCCGGTGGAGTGGTAGGCGGTGGAGACATCGCCCCAGGGAATCGTCACCGCCGGCTTTTCACCGCGGCCAAAGTTGATGGCGCGGCGTTTATAGCCCAGCGGCACATCGGTGATAACGCCTGCGCGACGCACCTTGCCGCCATGTTTCAGGCCTTCCACCGAGGTTTTCGCGGTGCCGGGCGATAGCCCGCTGCCGCTGTCGAAGCCCAGCGCCAGGTGCGTGGCATCGGGCAGGGCCTGGTGCAAGCAGGCGGCCAGGCAATCGCTGGGGATCACATCGAAACCCACGCCAGGGCAGACCACCACGGCCAGTTCGCGCGCTTGTTGATCCCGTTGATGGGCCGCCTCGAATACGCTGATTTCACCGGTGATATCGACGTAATGGGTGGCGCTGGCCAGGCAGGCGTCGAGCATCGGCGCGCTGGTGGCAGAGAATGGCCCGGCGCAGTGGGCGACCACGGCAATATCGGCCAGGGCTTCCTTGGCACGATCCGGCTGATGGATATCGAATATCCGGCACTCCAGGCCCAGCAGGCTGCCCAGGGCGTGTACGGCGGCCGGGTTGCGCCCCGCCAGAATGGGTGTGAGGCCCTGACGCTTGGCCTCGGCGGCCAGCAGGTGGCCGGTGTAACCATTGGCTCCGTAAATCATCCAGTGCGTGGCCATCCCGTGCTCCTTCGTTGTTATTAGGTTTGCGTCTGGCAGCTTAGCCGCTGTGGGCGGGCCTGTTGGCCTATCGCAGGGTGTGTGCAGTCGTTGTTCTGGCTTGCAATGCCACGGCAGCGGCCAGCGTGCGCTGCTAGAGTGGCCTGCAATCAAGGCAAAGGGGGCGGCAATGAAGATTCTGGTAACCGGGGCCAGTGGTTTTATCGGTGGGCGTTTCGCCCGCTTTGCCTTGGAGCAGGGCTTGAACGTGCGGGTTAACGGTCGGCGCGCCGAGGGCGTTGAACATCTGTGCTCGCGTGGCGCGGAGTTTGTGCAGGGCGATCTGTCCGACCCCGAACTGGTGCAGCAGCTGTGTCAGGATGTTGAGGCGGTGGTGCACTGCGCCGGCGCGGTCGGCGTCTGGGGGCGTTACGAGCACTTCTATCAGGCCAATGTCACGGTCACCGAGAATGTGGTAGATGCCTGCCTGAAACAGAAGGTGCGGCGGCTGGTTCACCTTTCGTCGCCGTCGGTGTATTTCGATGGCCAGGCGCATGTTGGTCTGCGTGAAGAACAGCTGCCCAAGCGCTTTTCCGATCACTATGGGAAAACCAAGTTTCTTGCCGAGCAACAGGTATTCGCTGCTCAGGAGTTTGGCCTGGAGGTGCTGGCGCTGCGTCCGCGTTTTGTCACTGGGGCGGGCGATACCAGCATCTTTCCACGGCTGATCAATATGCAGCGCAAGGGGCGGTTATCGATCATCGGCAACGGCCTGAACAAGGTCGATTTTACCAGCGTGCACAACCTCAACGAGGCCCTGATGAGCTGCCTGCTGGCGGCCGGCCCGGCGCTGGGCCAGGTCTACAACATCAGCAATGGCGCGCCAGTGCCGCTGTGGGATGTGGTCAATTATGTGCTGCGCAAACTCGACCTGCCGCCGGTGACCCGCCATCTGCCCTATGGTCTGGCGTATGGCGCGGCTGCGTTGAACGAAGGCGTGTGCAAGCTGTTGCCCGGTCGCCCGGAGCCGACGCTGTTCCGCCTGGGTGTGGCGGTGATGGCCAAGGATTTCTCCCTGGATATAAGTCGCGCGCAGCAGTATCTGGAGTACGAACCCAAGGCCAGCCTATGGAGCGCACTGGATGAGTTCTGCGCCTGGTGGCAGGCGCATCATCCAAGTTGACTGCCGGTAAACAGATCTCAGGCGTAAACACGCTGGCCGCGATACATCCTTACCGAACCACTGGTGGGTGGGCGTTGGGCGAGGTCTTCCACCAGCAGCGGGTGTCCGGCCTGCATACGTGGTGTGCTCGCGGGCTCGCCGAAGGGGCGGTCGCTGTATTGGGCCAGCAGTTGTCCCAGTTGCCGGGTTTCCTCGCTGCTTGAGGTGAGGCAGGCGCTGAGCATGCTGTTGATCGCATCAGGCTGGCTCATGCGAATGTCCACCGTCAGTTCTTCGCGCAGCCTGCGACGCAGGCTCATCATGCAATCCAGTACTTCTCTGTTCAGCTCCATGGATCTTTCCCCCCTAGTTATTGCAAGTGGGCAAGTGGGCTGGGTGTCATCCATCCGCAATGTCACCCGCCTGGTCACGCCGCGTTTCCCGCGTGCGGATCGCGTCTGCAGCGCCCTTGCTCCCTGGCGCGGCGAAAACGTCGCAAATAGACAAGTGCAAAGCGCATACCAGTTCACACTCTGTGGAACTGCGCGGGCTGCAGCGAGTCGATGGCCTGTGCCGTGCCCTTCGTCGGTGCGTTTCGCACTGGCATGGCGCGACACTGAAGCGCTGCGCGCGAACCGTTATACTGCGCGGCAATTTGCTATCTCCGCGCTTTCTTGAAGGTTGACCCATGCGTAACGATGCCCACGACGAACTCGATCACGTGCCCAGCCTGCGGGCTGATCAGCGCGATCACGATGACTACGCCACCGATCACCCGGAGCCAGCACGCGGCAACACTTATGGCCGAGCGCCGGCCGCCGCACCAGTTAAGTCGGCCACTACCGGCCCACTCTGGGCCCTGGTCGGCGCCTTGATGATTGCCCTGGGCGGGCTCGGCTGGTGGAGCTTTCAGCAGATCAGCCTGATGGAGCAGCAACTGGTTGCCACCCAGGAGAGCTTTGCGCGCATCAGCGAGGAAGCGGCCGGGCGAATTCAGGATATTTCCGGCAAGGTGGTGGCCACCGAATCCACGGTCACCAGCGGCAGCGAAGCGCTGAAGCTGCAGGTCAAGCAGCTGGAAAGCAAACTGGCCGAGCTGAGCAAGCAACAGCAGGGCGCCAGCAG
>JBIHZW010000049.1:0-17939 GCA_044240245.1 Pseudomonas sp.
GTGATGGCAACAACCTAGTTGTCACTTTCCTTAACAGCCCTGGCGATCAGTTGACCTTGAACTCGTTGTTTAGCGACGAAGTTCCGCTAAGCGGAATTCGCATGCAGTATGGCGACGGACAGGAAACACTCATTAGTCCAACACAGTTGCGCTTGCTGACACTTGATGGCACCGCATTTGCCGATGTTATCCACGGCTTTTCCGGTGACGACCTTATCGATGCCTTAGGTGGCAACGATTGGGTAAATGGTGGTGCAGGTAACGACGGTCTCAGTGGCGGTGAGGGCAACGATACTCTGTGGGGCGGTCTGGGTGACGATGTACTTGATGGTGGATTCGGTGATGACCGCCTAGAGGGTGGTGCCGGTGACGATCAGTATCGGCTGGCCGCTGGTTGGGGTAATGATCTCATTATCGACAGTGCGGGTACCGATAGCGTCCACTTTAGCGGTGTCGCATCGACTGATTTGTTGCTGCGTCGCGACAATGCTGATCTTGTAGTGGTGAACCGCATCACCGGTGATCAGTTGCGCGTAAATGGGCAGTTTTCCTCTCTGGCGGACTTGATGGGCGCTAGTCCCATTGAACAGTTTGTGTTTGCCGATGGCACGAGCTGGAATTATGAGGAGATCAAGCTTAAAGCACTGGAAGGCACCGCCGAGGACGATGTTATCTACGGCCACGCCGATGGTGACGTGATCGATGCAGGTTTAGGTAATGACCTGATTCATGCAGGCGATGGTAACGACACTTCGAGTGGTGGCGACGGCAACGATTCGCTGTTTGGAGCTGTCGGTGACGATGTGCTGTCCGGCGATGCTGGGCAAGACTTACTCGATGGTGGTGATGGTGACGACACCTTGCATGGCGGTGAGGGTAATGACTCTTTGCTCGGCGGCCAAGGAGATGACCTGCTCGAAGGTGGGGTGGGGGATGATCGTATAGAAGGTGGTTCTGGCAATGATCGATACCGACTTGTTGCAGGTTGGGGGCGCGACCAGATCCTGGATAGCGATGGTATCGACAGTATCCACTTTAGTGAGGTTGCCCCTGGTGACCTACTCCTGCGCCGTGACAATCTCGATCTAGTAGTTGTGAATCTGGTTACTGGTGATGAGTTGCGGCTGATTGGTCAGTTCTCCTATCGAGCGGGTGAGGCTGGTGAAACTCCGATCGAGCAGTTCATGTTCGCCGACGGCACAAGCTGGGACTTTGAGGCGATAAAACTCAAGGCGTTGGAGGGTACTGCGCAAGATGACATCATCTTCGGTCACCCTGATGATGATCTTATCCATGCTGGTGCGGGTGACGACATCATTCATGGTCAAGAAGGCAGTGATGAGATCCATGCTGGTGACGGCAACGACACCCTAAACGGTGGCGCTGGCAACAATACGCTGCACGGCGATGCTGGCGATGACCTGCTCAATGGTGAATGGGGTGATGACCATCTTCACGGTGGGGAAGGCAACGACACTCTAAATGGTGGCGGGGGTAACGATCATCTCTATGGTGATGCAGGTGATGATCAACTCTACGGCGATGGATTACTCGACGGCGGTGCAGGTAATGATTACCTGGAAGGCAGCGGCCTATTGGTCGGTGGTGAAGGTAACGACACCTTAAAAGGCCAAGGCTTCGACACCCTGCAAGGTGGCGCCGGTGATGACCTGATCGAGGCATACAGCAATGCCTGGAATCAGGGCACTAATACCATCGAGGGTGGTACTGGTAACGACACCATCTACGGCTCGTTCGGTGAAGACACCTACATCTTCAACTTGGGCGATGGCAACGACCTGCTGATCGAACGTCGTGCAAACGAAGCTTTTAGCAACGTTGAGCCGACTGCCGATACCCTGAGCTTCGGTGAAGGTATTGCCGCCAGCGATTTGAGCTTCCACCGTCGTGGCCTGGACATGATTATTGAGCATGCCAACGGCACTGACTCGATCACTGTGCAGAACTGGTTCAAAGAGCCTAATGATCACTTCAAGCTTGAGCACTTCGTGTTTGCCGATGGCAGCGAGTTGAGTCAGGCCGAAGTAGAAGGGCAAGTGGTATGGCACGGTACCGATGTTGCGGACAGCTTTATCGGTTACCGCGACCTCAACGACACTATGCGTCTTGGTGCGGGTGACGACAAAGCTTGGGGCCGCGCCGGTGACGACGTGATTCACGGTGAGGACGGTAACGACTATCTGGACGGTGAGGCAGGTGATGACACTGTCTATGGTGGTGCCGGAAACGACCAGTTGATGGGCGGTGTTGGCAGTGACCAACTGTTCGGCGGCACGGGTGACGACAAGTACGTCTACAAGTTGGGTGATGGCGTCGACACTGTCGACAACACCGGTGGCGGTAATGATGGTGTGTTCTTCAGTGGTGGTATCGACGAGGAGCGTCTGACCTTCACTCGCGATGGTGATGATCTGTTGATCCTGGTAGACGGCGATGCAGAGCAATCTGTACGCGTACTGGGTCACTTCCTGGGCGGCGACAAGGCCATCAGCTATGTTCAGCCCGACGGCGGCTTCCTGATCAACGCCACACGTATTGCCCAGATCGTTGCAGCTGGCAACGTGCCTGGCGGCTTCGATACCCTCGTAGAAGGTACCGCTGCAGGTGAGCAACTGGCCGGTGGGCAAGAGCGCGATTTGGTGCGCGGCCTGGCTGGCAACGACACCCTGTTTGGTATGGGCGGTAACGACCAGATTGAAGGCGGTGATGGCAATGATTACCTGTCCGGCGGCAACGGCTCGCAGAGCGGTTCGGGTGATGACATCCTGATCGGCGGCATTGGCAACGACGTGCTCGATGGTGAGGATGGCGATGACCAACTAACCGGCGGCGCAGGTGATGACAAGTACTACTACCGTGCCAACGGTGGTGCCGATGTGATCGATAACACCGGCGGTGGTTTCGACGGTGCTTTCTTCATCGGTATCGCGCGCACTCGCTTGAGCTTCCATCGTGAGGGCGACGATCTGCTGATTCTGGTGGATGGTGATCTTGAGCAGCAGGTAAAAGTAACCGATCACTTCCTGGGCGGTGATTTCGCCATTGATTATGTTCAGCCTGATGGTGGTAGCTACATCACCACTGCACAAATTGCCGGCCTGTTGACTGCGCTGCCTGATGGCGGCACTGGTGAGCCGGGCGATGGTGGCAATCCTGGTGATGGTGAAGAGCCGGGTGATGGCGGTACCAATCCAGGCGGTGGCGACCAGCCTCCAGTAGCGGGTGTTGGCGGTGATGATGTCCTCACTGGGACCGCAGCCAATGAGGTGCTGATTGGTGGTGCCGGTAAGGACACCCTCAATGGCGGCGCTGGTAATGACCGGTTGCTGGGTGGCGTTGGTGACGACGCCTATGTCTACACAGCCGGCCAGGATGTGCTTGAGGAACTAGGTGGCATAGACACTCTGCGCTTCGCCAATGGCATTACCTTTAACCAGGTGGCGTCTGGCTTGGGCAAGTCGGGTAACGACCTCGTCCTCAAAGTGAATGGCAGTACGGCCAACCAAGTGACCCTGAAAGACTTCTTCCTGGGTGGCGACAACCTGATTGAAATCATCAGCTTCGAAACGGGCGGGCAGTTGACTGCATCGCAAATCTTTGGGGCATTTGGGCTGCCTGTACCAACAGCACCTGCCGCAGCGTTTGACAGTGTTGTGCAGGGCACCAGTGGCAACGATGCTGCACTTAATGGCACTGCTCAGCGTGACTTGCTGCAAGGCTTCAATGGCAATGATCAGCTTTCTGGCGCTGCCGGTAATGATCGCCTTGAGGGTGGTAACGGCAATGATACGCTCAACGGTGGTGCCGGTAATGACACCCTAGTTGGTGGCCGTGGCGACGACACCTATGTGTTCGCTGCAGGTGGCGGTCAGGATGTTATCGATAACATTGGTGGCGGTTTCGACACACTGCGCTTTGACGGCATCGCCTTCAATCAAGTCTCCAGTGGCTTGATGAAGAGCGGTAACGATCTGGTGCTCAAAGTTAGCGGTGGCAGCGATCAGGTCACCTTGAAGAACTGGTTCTTGGGCGGTGACCATGTCGTTGATGTGATCAGCTTTGCCTCCGGTGGCCAACTGACAGCTGCTCAGTTGTTCGGTGCGTTTGGCCTTACAAATCCGGATACAGCGGGCTCGCCTAACTACCAGGGTGTGCCGGATGAGCGTTCCTTTGGAACCATTCTGGCGGGGCAGGCTGGCGATCAGAACATCATTGGTTCGTCCGATGCTGACCTGATTGACGGTGGCGCTGGTAACGACAAGCTTCGCGGTGGCAAGGGTAATGACTACCTGCTCGGTGGCGACGGTAGTGATACCTACTACTTCGCTGCGGGTGATGGTCAGGACAGCATCAACAACTTGTCCAACACACCGGCTGACAACGACATCCTGAGCATCGAAGGCATCACCCGTGACAACCTCTGGTTGTCTCGCCAAGGCGACAGCCTGGTGATTGACGTCCGTGGCTCGGCAGACAGCGTCACTGTGCAGGATTGGTATGCAAACTCAGCCCAGCGTCTGGATGCCGTCCAGGCAGGCGGCTCGACTTTGTACGCCAACCAGATCGACAACCTCGTCAGTGCCATGGCCGCCTTCGGCGCGCCAGCTGGAGGGGAAATCAACTTGAGTCAGGTGCAACGTGACCAACTCAATGCGGTCATCGCAGCAAACTGGCAGTAGTACAACGCGCTAACAAACAGCCCGCCTTAATGGCGGGCTGTTTGTTTGTGGCGCCTAAAAATCTTGTAGAAACTACGTCCAGTAGCAAGCGGCCCTTTGGCCAGAGCCGCTACCGCCTACTAAACAGTGGTCGACCACTGCTGGTTATGTGAGGCAAGTGTCGGCCAGAAGCGGACGGCAGCTGTATTCTCCGGCTAGCGGAAACGAGCGAGTTGCCTGCCTCGTAAGCCTTTCTGCTAAGTTGCCGGCGCTAATCAATCGGACGGAACCGAAGCTATGTCCCGAGTTTTAAAAGGTATTGCGTTTTGCACAGTGCTTGCAGCTTTTGGCTATGGTGCAACACCTTGGATGGCTGCGCATTACGGTGCTTTGGGCGCTGAAGAAAAGCTCGCAGCGGCATTTCCCATCCCCCCGGATATTCAAGCCCTGCTTGATGGCCTGCTGCAATACAACGACCCCGAGGGCGTACAAAATGTGCAGCAGCAGCTGTCGTCGCGCCTGCAATATCGCTTAGTAAAGTGTTCGCCCACCTACACGCCGCGTTGGTACGAGAGCCTCGAGACGGTTCAGCAGCGCGTCGATAATTCTGCTTGTTTTGCTCAACAGAATGAGCAGTTGGCGCAGTGGGCCGGGTTGCTTGAGGTTGGCCTTATTCTGCGTCAACCGCCGTTGCGTCCGGCTTCACCACAGCCCTCTACGCAGGTGAGCGCCGATAGCGACATTCATTTCGGGCACTATGCCACGCACGCTGGAGTGGCCATTTTAGGCCTGCGTGACAAAGTGCAACTGGTGGATATTGGCACCGGCGAGGTTCTGTTACGTGTTCCACGCTCTAATTTTCGGGCTATCAGTAATCTGTCCGCGAACGGGCGGCTTTTTACTGACGAGCGCAAAACCGGAGAAACGCTGATTAGAGAGGTCGATGGCGGGCGTACTGTCTTGAAATTGCCCGTACAGCACTGGTGCGATTTCGTCTGGCTTGATGCGCGCACCTCGGCTTGTAAGCGCGGACAGTCTGTGACCTTCGTCGATTACCGCCGTGGTCAAGTGGTGCAGACCGACCTGTACGCACAACCTTTTCTTCAGGCCGCGAGCGTTCCAGGCAAGCCTGATCACTACGTACTGTTAAGTTGGCAGCGAGTTGTCGAGGTGCAGTTGATTGAGCGCGACGGTACACCTCGGGTGCAATTGGTGCGTGAGCTGAGTGATGAAACGCTAATGGCTAGCTGGGACTCGGACGCGCTTATCCGCAGTAAGTTAAACGCGGACGGTAGCAGCTACCTAATGGCAACCGAAGCAGGACGTCTAGTGGAGTTTTCGCTGCGAGACCTTCAGGCGCGGGTGTTCGACACCCGCCCCTTGTTCGTCAGGCTCGTGGTGCCAACGGCCGACCCTTCCAAGGTTCTGTTCTATGGCAGTTTCAAGCCAAGGGGCTACGATATCGGCTTTGTTTTTGACCTGAAGCAGGAGCAAATGGCGCCGCTCACTGATAGTCGTCGCTACGAGGACTTCGTGGGCTTGCTGCCGGGTATGTCGGTGGTGCGCAATAACACCCTGACGTTGATAAAGGACTTTCCCGTCGGCGAGCCTGTGGCGCTTGCTCAATGGCGCTCGCAAATGGAGGTGGAGGCCGCAAAGCGCGATCAGTCCGAACGGGAGCGAATTGAGGCGTTAGAGCAACGTTTGAGCAGTAAGAAACCGTGTGCAGCTACTAAATAGCGCTCTGTTCCAAAGAAAGTGGGCAAATTTGTTTTGGACTACTTAGTCCGTACATGGCTGGTTGTAGCCTGTCGTAACGAGCGCGTTCAGCCCAAAGTAGTCCTTATCCTTAATCATGCCGGCTCTTGATTAGGCTGTGTCAAAAGACTGCATGGGATAACCTTGCTCCACATTTCAACTGAAGCTGCGAACTAAACGATGGGTTTTGAACAATTAGCTGAGTTACGTGACCGCCTGCGGGCCGAAAAAGCGCAGGTAAAGCCTGAGAATACGAAGCTGCCTAAGCGGAAGCCTTCTCCGCAGGCGAAGCTCCGCGAGCAAGATCCAGCGGTCGAGGCGATCTGGCTATTGCAGAAGCACTTCCCATTGGCCTTTCCGGTCAGTCCCGCCTCTAAAGTTCCGCTAAAGGAAGGCATCCTCATAGATGCTGAGCAACACCTGGAGCTGCTCGGAATAACCAGCGAACAACTCAAGCAGGGCATCGCGACCTGGTGCCGAGGAAGTCGATACTGGGCATGCATGACGGAGAATGCGCCACGCTTGGACTTAAGCGGCCAGGCAGTTGGAATTGTGAAGGCGGCTCAGGCTCTGCATGCGAAACATCAGGCTTCGCGGCAGCGCGGACAAGCTCGACGGAATCAGACAAAGTCGAAAGCGCTTATACAGGACAAGGCTGTCGAGACCGCTGTGGAAGAGATCGTGGATTAAAGGATCACTCGCGGTCGGCACTGAGTCGCTCAATCACTGAGAAGGTGCGCGAGGTGATGATGAGGCGGTTCTGGATCTTTTGGAGCGAGTCTTGGGTGGTCACTCGAAAACTCTCACCTCAGTTCGAGCTATAAGAGCTGCTATAGAGCGGTCGATATATCGCCGGGCGAAGAAGCTGAAAGCATCGCAACGTCTGCTAGGTCATACGAAGCTTGAAAGCACGGTCCGGTATCTGGGAATGGATGACGACGCCCTAATGATGGCAAAGCACATGGAAGTGTAAGTGGATCATTAACACAGACTGGTCGGACAACGTAGATTGATGCCGCCTCTGCGAAAACTGTCCACTAGGCCTTTTTCAGCTACGTTCCTATTGCTCTGCTGTTCTCTAGTAGACTCCGGGGAGCGTCGACTACAGGGAGTTTTGTATGAAAAACATGCTTTGGGCACTGCTGAGCCTATTCGGTACGGCAGCTTGGGCACAGGAGTCCATGATTGATGAGCCTCTGCTCACTCTTCCTACAGCAGTAAGTACAGAACGAGCCGCCCGCGGCGTATTGCGCGCCCGCGATCATGCAGTGCTGTCCAGTGAGTTGGCCGGACGGATCATCGAAATGCCCTTTAGCGATGGTCAGGACTTCAAGAAGGGTGATGTGCTGGTGCGCTTTGATTGTAGTGCCTATCAGGCCCAGCTCAATGCAGCCCAGGCCGCTGCCCGGGCCGCGCGTGAAGAGCTCACTCACAAAAAGCAATTGGCAGCCCTGAACTCGGTTGGCCGTTTTGAAGTGGCGCTTGCCGAAGCCAAGCAGGCCCAGGCACTCGCGGAAACACAGGTTTATCAGGTGCAGGTCAAACGTTGCAGCGTCACCGCCCCTTTCAATGGCAGCGTGGTGCAGCGACGGGTGCAACCCCACGAAAGTGTCGCAGGCGGCACGGCCCTGCTGGAGATCGTCGACAACCGCACGCTGGAAGTCCATCTGCTGGTGCCCTCCAGTTGGCTCGGCCGCCTCAAACCCGGAGCGACATTTCAGTTCACTCCGGATGAAACTGGCCAGCCCTTACAGGTCGAAATCAAACGTCTGGGCGCACGCATCGACGAAGGCAGCCAGACCCTGCAGCTGATCGGCAGTCTGCCGCCGGAAACTCAGGGTCTGCTCGCCGGCATGAGCGGCAGCGCACAGTTTGCGGAGGCACAATGAGCGCGGCAGTACCAGGCCTCGCTGAACGGGTCTTCGCGCAGTTCCTGCAACTCGAACGCCAGGCCCGCGCGGCAAAGAACATCGATAGCCTGGCCTATGTTCTGGCCAATGACGCCCAAGGCCTATTCGGCTATCGCCATGCAGCCCTGCTGATTGCCGGCAAGGTGCGTGCACTGACCGGCGTCAGCGTGGTTGAGCCTAACGCTCCGTTTGTTGCCTTTGTCGAACACGCTGCCAGTCAGCTTCTTGCACAGGAGCGCTCGACACAGGCGCAGGTCATTCCTGCGGAGTCATTGGATGCGCAATCCCAGGCTGACTGGCAGAGCCTGTCGACGGCAGCCGTGTTCTGGTTGCCGTTAGTGGATAAACAGCAACAACCATATGGCGGGCTGTGGATTGCCCGCGACCACCCCTGGACTGACGCCGAACAGGCGCTGCTGATGCAACTGGGCGATGCCTATAGCCATGCCTGGCTGGCATTGCAACCTAGTAAACCCTGGCGTTTGCGCTGGCCGCGCAAGAGGGTCATAGGTGCCATGCTCGCCGCCTTGCTGCTGTTGTTACTGCCGGTGCGCCAATCAGTCTTGGCCCCGGCGCAAGTGGTTCCCCTGGGCGGCCAGGTGGTAACCGCGCCGCTGGACGGGGTGATTACCGAGTTCCTGGTCAAGCCCAACCAGCCTGTGAGTAAAGGCGACATCCTGTTGCGCTTCGACGCAACCAGTATCAAGGCCCAGGCTGATGTAGCCGAACGCAGCCTGAATGTTGCCGAGGCGGAGCTAAAAGCCAATAGCCAGCGGGCTTTTACCGACGCCGACTCCAGCGCACGGATTGACCTGTACGCCGCCCGTGTGGAACAGAAACGTGCCGAGCGCGACTATGCCCGTGAGTTGCTGGCACGCAGTGATGTACGCGCCGAACGCGATGGTATTGCAGTATTCGCCGATGCCCAGCGCTGGACCGGCAAGCCGGTACAAACCGGCGAGCGACTGATGGAGATCGCCGCGCCTGATCAGGCCGAACTGCGCATCGAGCTGGCCGTGGCCGATGCCCTGGACTTCCAACAGGGCACCGAAATCGATCTATTCCTCGACAGCGCCCCCCTGCATAGCCACTCCGCGCGCCTGCAACGCAGTGCTTACGAAGCGCAGCAGACAACCAGCGGCCAGCTTGCCTATCGTCTGGATGCCACGTTTGATCAGTCTCCACCGCGGATCGGTCTGCGGGGCACGGCAAAAATCTATGGCGAACGCGGCCCACTAGCCTTCTATTTATTACGGCGACCGCTTGCCGCTCTGCGCCAGACGGTAGGTCTGTAAATGCAGCTGCCCGCACTGCGCGCTGATCTGCAATTGTCGCCCGCCAGCCCGACACTGGACGGCGCACCGCAATGGACCCTCGCCGACCCCTTGCGTGGTCGTTACTTCAAACTCGGCGCAGCCGCCATGCGCTTGCTGCGGCACTGGCAACTGGGCGATGCCGAGCACGTGCTGCACGCAGCCAATCGTGAGCCCGGCCTGTCGCTGGGTAACAGCGAATTGGAGGAGCTGCTGCGTTTTCTGCGTGGCCATGACCTGATTGCCGCCCTCGACAGCGAGCAGCGTGAAAGCTACACCAGCAAAGCGGCTCATCAACGGCAGGGGCTGTGGCAGAAACTGCTGCATCAATACCTGTTCTTTCGTATTCCGCTGTGGCGACCAGACGCCTTTCTCGACCGCACCTGGCCCTGGCTTAATCGTCACGGCCCAGGCCTGCTGCGCTACGGGTTGCCCGTACTGCTATGCCTAGGGGTGTTTCTGGCTGCCCGCGACTGGGAACGCTTTATCGCCACCTTCCCGCACCTGTTCAGCCTCGGCGGAGCGGTTTCCTTTGCCATCGCCCTGACCTTTGCCAAGCTCTGCCACGAGTTTGGCCACGCTTATATGGCCAAGCGTGCCGGCTGCCGGGTACAGAGCATGGGGCTGGCCTTTATGGTCATGCTACCGATGTTCTACACCGATGTGAGCGACGCCTGGCGCGTCAACGACCGCCGTTCGCGCCTGCTGATCGGCGCTGGAGGTGTACTCGCCGAACTGCTGCTAGCCAGCATTGCCCTGCTCGCCTGGTCGCTGCTGCCAGATGGCCCCGCCCGCACTGCCGCCTTTATGTTGGCCAGCGCCACCTGGATCACCACCCTGGTGATCAACCTCAACCCCTTTATGCGCTTCGACGGCTATTTCCTGCTCAGTGACCTGTGGGACGTAGACAACCTGCAAGGTCGCGGCTTTGCCTTGTGCCGCTGGCACCTGCGCGAGACTTTGTTCGGCTACGGCGAACCCGCGCCAGAACCCTGGTCGCCGGCCATGCAGCGCAAACTGCTGATCTGGGGCTACGGCTCCTGGCTATGGCGTGCCGCACTGTTTATCGGCATCGCCGTGGCGGTGTACCACATGTTTTTCAAACTACTGGGTATCTTCCTGATGCTGGTAGAACTGGCCTGGTTTATCGGCCTGCCGATCTGGCGTGAGATGCAGGAGTGGTGGCAACGCCGTGAACAGGCGCATCCAGGTAAAAGCCTGCTGCTTGGCATAGCACTGCTGGGGTTACTGGGCATTCTGCTGGTACCCTGGCGTAGCGCCGTGGAAGTTCCAGCGTTACTTGAAGCCAGCCGGGTCAGTGCGCTACATGCACCACTGGCTGCGCGTCTCAAACAGCTTCACGCCAACAATGGCCAAGCGGTGCGTAGCGGCGATCTGCTCTTGGAACTTGAATCCCCTGACCTTGAGTCGCGCCTTGCCATCGTCCGCAGTGAAATCGAGATTCTCCAGTTGCAGCTCAAGCGGCAGGCCGGGCGTAGCGAAACGGCGGCCGACAGCGCCATCCTTGAACAGAACCTGGCCACCGCCGTCGCCGAATACCGCGGGCTCGCCGCTCAGCGCCAACGCCTGCAGCTGCGCGCGCCGCACGACGGCGTAGTGCGTGACCTGCCGACAGATCTGGTCTCTGGGCTGTGGTTGTCGCCGCAGCAGCCGCTGCTGCGCGTCGTCGCACAGCAGGTACGTCTGCGCGGCTACCTGGCAGAAGAATCATTGTGGCGTGTTGAGCCCGGCAGCAGCGGCCACTTTATCGCCAGCGCCGACCCGTTGCGCCCGGCGCTGGCGGTGACGCTCGACGAGGTGGATACCACCGGTGCCGCTTATCTCGATCAGGCCGCGCTGGCCTCGGATCACGGCGGGCCGATTGCCGTGCGTCGCGACGAGCAGCAACGCGCTCAACCACTACAGGCCCAGTACGGTGTGCAGCTGGCTCCGCAACAGGCGCTAACGGCCCCCATGCAGCCGCAGCTGGGCATAGTCATACTCGACGGCCGCCGCGAATCCATCCTCTGCACCATCTGGCGCCGAGTCGCCGCCCTGGGGGTGCGCGAGAGCGGTTTCTAGTCCATTCGGTCAGATAGGCAGTGCACGGCCATTGACAGTAGCAGCGCAAGCCAGCGACATTCGTCTACTTATTTAGTGGCCGTATGCAATCACAGGGATCTGCGCCATGTTCTGGAACAAGAATAAAAAACTCTCTACCAGCACCAACGCAGCGCCTAGCCGCTCGCCCCTAGCCCTGTCCCTTGAACCACGCATGTTGTTCGACGGTGCTGTGGCGGCTACCGTGGCCGATGCCGCGCAGCCAGACGCCACCCAGGCAACGACTGGCCAATCCACCGACAACCAAGTCACTGACAGCCACGATGCGACTGCCACCACACCGCCGGCAGCCACGACCGATCAGCGCCAGGAAATCGTGTTTGTCGATGGCAAGCTGCAGGACGCCCAGGCACTGATCGCCGGGCTGCCGGGCGGCACGGAAGTCGTGGTGCTCGACAGCAACAAGGACGGCCTGCAACAGATCGCGGACTATCTGAAAGGTCGCGAAGGCGTCGATGCCATCCACCTCTTGAGCCACGGCGCGGAAGGCACGGTCGAACTGGGCAATACCTGGCTGAACAGCCAGAACATCGGACAGCACGCCGAACAGTTGAATGCCATTGGCGCGGCACTGGCAACCGATGGCGACATCCTGATCTATGGCTGTTATACCGGCGAGGGCGCACAGGGCGCGACGCTGCTTAGCGAGCTGGCCCGCCTCACTCAGGCCGATGTGGCTGCCTCTGACGACGCAACAGGGGCCGCTAACAAGGGCGGCGATTGGGTGCTTGAGAGTCGCACGGGCCAGGTGGAATCCCAGTCTCTGCAAGTCACTGCCTATAACGCCCTGCTTGCCGCCCCAGCAGACGAGAACTACGACGATGATGCCTCAGGCACCGTATTCAATAGCAATACCTTTGATCTAGACGGCATTCGCTATGTGCTAACGGGCACTGGTACTTACGAAACCTCTATTGAGGATGGCGGCACAAGCCCGGGCGTTAACAATGGCCTGCTGTTTGATTTTTCGAATAGCAACCCGGATGGCATAGGTGGTCTCACCAGCGTCACCATCTCCGCCGCAGATGGCAGTGCCTTCAACCTGGCCGGGATCAGTTTCCTCATCTACGACCTTGGCATCTTTGGCTCATCTTCTAACGTCACACTGACAACCAGCTCAGGTGAAACACTAGGCCCCTTTGCCCCAAACGGCTCGATCGGAAACCTCCAGCATCTGGACTTGTCTGGCAATACCGACTTCCAGAACATCACCAGCTTCACCTTCTCCGGCACCAACCTGATACTCGAAATCGACAACCTGAATTTCGAGGCAGCTGTACCTCCCAACGCAGCCCCGGTGGTCAGTAACCTCAACGGCGATAGCATCGCCTGGGCTGGTGTTGGCAACACGGTATCCCTGGATGCCGGCGGCAACGCGAACCTGGCAGATACGGACCTGGATGCGCTCAATGGCGGTAACGGCAATTGGGCGGGCGCCAGTTTGATTGTTCAGCGCCCCGGCACGGCAGTGAGCGCTGACACCTTCGGTTTCAATACCACGGGGGCGCTCTTTACCGTCAGTGGCGGCAACCTGCAATCCGGCGGGCAGACGTTTGCTACCTTCACCAATACTGGCGGCGTGCTGACCATCAGCTTTACCAGCAGCGCCACTGCGGCAACGACTGCGCTTGTCAACGATATTGCGCAGGGCATCACCTACCGAAGCGACACCCCAGCCGGCGATGCCACGCTGCGTTTCACGCTGAGTGATGGCACGGCCAGCACCACCGCCGATGTGACGGTGACCAGCGACACCATCTATGTCACCAACACTTCCGATACTTCCACTATTAATATCAATAACGGGGTGAGCTTTAGTGAAGCTGTTGCCATTGCCGCTGCCGATGCCACGGGCAGCCAGACCATAGTGTTCGATAGCTCCCTCGCCAGCACAGCACTGACCGTAAACAGTGTGAGCTTGAATGAGAGTTTGACGTTCGACATGGATGCCGCCAGTGGCATGTCGTTGACCAGTGGCACTATTACCCTCGGTGCTGCGACAACTCAAACATTCACTAACGGCACAGGCGATACCGCCACGTTCTCCGGTGTTATCGCTGGTAGCGGTGCATTCACTAAAGCGGGGGCAGGGGGACTCAGCCTTTCAGCTACCAATACCTACTCCGGGGCAACCACTGTATCCGCCGGCACTCTGACCGTCACCGGCGGCGATGCCATTTCCAGCAACAGCAGTGTCGCGGTCGCCGGTGGTGCCACACTCGCGCTGTCCAACAATGAATCCATCGGCAACCTGTCCGGTGCCGGAGCCATAACGCTTGGCGGCAATACGCTCACCAGCACCATTACGGCCGATACCACCTTCTCCGGCGGCATCAGTGGTACAGGTGGCCTGAGTGTCAACCAGAGTGGGGCGGCGACTTTCGCGCTGACCCTGTCGGGTACTAACACCTACACCGGTAACACAACTACGCTGAATTTCGGCTGGCTGAAACTGAACGGCGACGCCTCGGTTTCCAGCAGCAGCGCTTTGCGCGCCAATGGCAACGGCATCATCACCCTGCAGTCCGACCAGACTGTCGGCAGCCTGTCTAGCAACAATGCTGGTGCCAGCATCCAGCTCGGTGCCTTCACTCTCAACGCCGGGGTTGACAACACCACTACCACCGTCGCCGGTGTCATTTCCGGCAGCGGCAATCTGGTGAAACAGGGCAGTGGCGCCCTGACGCTTGCCGGCACCAACACCTATTCAGGCACCACCACAGTGTCGGCCGGTACCCTGTCGGTCACCAGCGACAGCAACCTCGGCAGCAACACCGTGACGCTCGCTGCGGGCTCCACGCTGGAGATCACCGGCGCCACCACCATCGACAACTCCATCGCGCTCAGCGGCGATGCCACGGTCAGCAATTCGGCGGATGCCACTCTGTCCGGCATCATCAGCGGTGCCAACGGCCTGAGCAAATCCGGCGCTTCGACGCTGACGCTGTCGGGTAGCAATACCTATTCGGGTACAACGACGGTCAGCGCGGGCACCCTGAGCGTCGCCAGCGACGCCAACCTCGGAAGCGGCGCGGTGAATCTCGCCACCGGTACCACGCTTGCCGTCACCGGGGCCACCACCATCGACAACGGTATCGTCCTCAACGGCAACGCCACCGTTAGCAACTCGGCCAACGCCACTCTGTCCGGTGTGATCAGCGGCGGTAATAACCTCACCAAGTCGGGCGCCTCCACGCTGACGCTGTCCGGCAGCAACACCTATTCTGGCACCACCACCGTCAGCGCAGGCACGCTGAGTGTGGCCAGTGACGCCAATCTCGGCAGCGGCGCGGTTAATCTCGCCAGCGGCACCACGCTTGCCGTTACAGGTGCCACTACCATCGACAATGCCATTGCGCTGACCGGCAACGCCACGCTCAGCAACTCGGCCAACGCCACCCTGTCCGGCGTGATCAGCGGGGGCTTCAACCTGGCTAAGTCCGGCGGGTCCGCGCTGACGCTGACGGGCAGCAACACCTATTCCGGCACGACTACGGTCAGCGCAGGCACGCTGAGCATTGCCGGCGATAGCAATCTAGGCAGCGGCGCGGTGAGCCTGGCAGCGGGTACTACGCTGGCCATCACGGGCAACAGCACTATCGACAACAACCTGGTGCTGGCTGGCGCTGCCACCGTGCAAGCCGCTTCCGCCGTCACCTGGTCAGGCGTCATCAGTGGCGGCAACACCCTGGCCAAGACCGGTGCAGGTACGCTGACGCTCTCCGCCAGCAACACTGCAACCGGCACTACAACAGTATCTTCGGGGACCCTGTCAGTCACCGGCAGCACCGCAGGCGCCACCACCGTTGCCAGCGGAGCGACCTTGGGCGGCACCGGCACGCTGGGCGGCACGGTCACCGTGCAGAACGGCGGCACCCTCTCGCCGGGTGTCAGCCCCGGCACCCTGACTGTTAACGGCGATCTCACCATGGCTGCGGGTAGTACGCTGGCCGTTGAGATCAATGGCACCACGGCGGGCACGCAACACGACCAGGTCATCGTTAATGGCGCAGTCGATGTAAGCGGCGCCACCTTGTCCGCCACGCATGGCTACTCGCCGGGTAGCGGCGATAGCTACACACTTATCGTCAACGACGCGGCCGATGCCGTCACCGGAAGCTTCAGCGGTCTCGCAGAAGGCGCCACCGTCGCTGTCGGTGGCAATGGCACAGTACTCACCGCCAGCTATATCGGTGGCACCGGCAACGATTTCACCCTGACTGCTCCGGTGACCCCGACGGTCACATCTGTGTCCTCGATTTCGGGCGACAGCACCTACAAGGTTGGCGACTCGGTCGTTATGGTGGTGAACTTCAGCGAAGCTGTTTTCCTGAGTACCGGCACCATTCAGCTGATGCTGGAAACTGGCACGACTGACCGCGCAGCAACGTACCTCGCAGGCAGCGGAAGCTCCTCTCTGTACTTCAGTTACACGGTACAGGAAGGCGACATCTCGTCGGATCTCGACTTCACCGGTACTACCGCGCTTGTGGCCAATGGCGACACTATCCAGGGCGGTAGCTTCATCGATGCGAACCTCACCCTGCCAAGCCCTGGAGCAGCTGGTTCTATCGCTGCAAGCAAGGACATAGTGATTGATGGTGTTCGCCCAACGGCCAGCATCGTCGTGGCCGACACCGCCTTGGCTGTAGGTGAAACCAGCACGGTAACGATCACCTTCAACGAAGCCGTGAGCGGACTCGACGTTGGCGACTTCACGGTGTCCAACGGTGTCCTCAGCAGCCTCAGCAGTGGCGATGGCGGCATCACCTGGACGGCGACTCTGACGCCGACGGCTAGCACCACTGACACGACTAATCTGATCGTGCTAGACAACACCGGCGTGGCAGATGCCGCAGGCAACACCGGTAGCGGCACCACCGACTCCAATAACTACGCCGTCGATACCCTGCGCCCGACCGCCAGCATCGTCGTGGCCGACACCGCCTTGGCTGTAGGTGAAACCAGCACGGTAACGATCACCTTCAACGAAGCCGTGAGCGGCCTCGACGTTGGCGACTTCACGGTGGCTAATGGTGCACTAAGTGGTCTCTCCAGCGGTGACGGCGGCATCACCTGGACGGCGACCCTGACGCCAACGGTCAGCATCACCGACACGACCAACCTGATCACCCTGGACAACACTGGTGTGGTCGATGCTGCAGGCAACACTGGCACGGGCACCACTGATTCCAACAACTACGCCATCGACACCCTGCGCCCGACCGCCAGTATTGTCGTGGCTGGCACAGCCCTGGCAGCAGGCGAAACCAGCCCGGTGACAATCACCTTCAACGAAGCCGTCAGCGGCCTCGCCATTGGCGACTTCACTGTGGCCAACGGTGTACTGAGCGATCTTTCTAGCGGTGACGGTGGCATCACATGGACGGCGACCCTGACACCGACCACGAGCGTCGAAGACACGACCAATCTGATCACTCTGGACAACACCGGCGTGGTGGATGCTGCAGGCAATACCGGCACGGGCACTACCAACTCCAACAATTACGCCATCGACAGCTTGCGTCCGACCGCCAGCATCGGTGTCGCTGATACCGCTCTGGTTATAGGTGAAACCAGCACCGTCACCATTACCTTTAACGAAGCCGTCAGTGGCTTGGCCGTTGACGACTTCACCGTGGTCACCGGTGCACTAAGCGGTCTTTCCAGCAGTGACGGCGGCATCACCTGGACGGCGACTCTGACACCGACCGCGAGCGTCGAAGACACGACCAATCTGATCGTGCTGGACAATACCGGCGTGACCGATGCCGCAGGCAACTCCGGCATGGGCACCAGCAACTCCAACAACTACGCCATCGACACCCAGCGCCCGACCGCCAGCATCGTCGTGGCCGATACCGCGCTTGCCGCAGGCGAAACCAGCGCGGTAACGATCACCTTCAACGAAGCCGTCAGTGGCCTCGCCGTTGGCGACTTCACGGTGGACAACGGTGTCCTCAGTAGCCTTAGCAGTGGCGACGGCGGCATTACCTGGGCGGCGACTCTGACTCCAACGGTCAGCATCACCGACACTACCAACCTGATCAACCTGGACAACACTGGTGTGGTCGATGCTGCAGGCAACACGGGCACTGGCACCACCGACTCCAACAACTATTTCATCGATACCGTACGTCCGACCGCCAGTGTCGTGG
>JBIHZW010000251.1:0-5573 GCA_044240245.1 Pseudomonas sp.
CGAGTTCGGCTTGCAGATTTCCCCACGCATGCGCGAACCAGGTGATTACCTGATCGAGCGCGCTTTCGTCGAGAAGTAAGCCTGCAGTAATAAACAGCCCGCCGATTGGCGGGCTTTTTTATGCGCGCTTATTCCAGCTCAAGGGCGCTGTGCGCGCGGTTGCCGCCTTTCTGCTTGGCCCTATACATGGCGTTATCGGCATGCTGCAGAAGTTGCTGTTCATCCTGGGCGTGTTGCGGATACAGGGCGATGCCGATGCTCGGCAGAATGGTCTGGCTCTTCCCGCAAAGCTCGAAAGGCTGGTTGAGGCTCTGGCGGATTTTCTCGGCCACCACGTTGGCGTGATCGGCCGCGTGAAAGTCTTCCAGCAGCACGACGAATTCATCGCCGGCAAAGCGCGCTACGGTATCGACCTCGCGCAGGCACAGCTGGATGCGCTGGGCGACGCCTTGCAGCAGTTGATCGCCAGCGGCATGACCGAGGCTGTCGTTGACCTGCTTGAACTTGTCCAGATCGAGAAACAGCAGCGCTACTTGCGACTGCTCGCGGCGCGCGCGGGCCAGAGCCGTGTGTAAACGGTCGCGCAACAGCTCGCGGTTGGGCAGCTGGGTGAGCTGGTCGTACTGCGCCATAAACTGCAGATGGCTGAGCATCTGCTGGCGCTCGATGGCCGTGGCCACCTGGGTTGAGACAAATTGCAGCAGCTCTTGATCACGCTCGCTGTAGCGCGTGGAGGCGCTGCTTTGCACCAGCAGAGCGCCGATAATCCCGCGGTGTGAGCGTAGCGGTACGCCGAGCCAGCTGTGTGGGGCTGCTGGCTGCGTCTGGCTGCTGTCGGAAAGCAGCAAGGTGTTGCCGCTGCGAATCACCTGCGCACTCAGCGTGGCGGCATTCAGCGGCGTATCGGCGGCCGCCTCTGGCTGCTGTTCGGCGGGATAGGGGAAGCTCAGCTCGTCGTTCTGTTCATCGTACAGCGCGACCGAAAAACTGATGGTCGGCAGCAGTTCACCAACGATCTGGTGCACCTGCTGAAACAGTCCGAGCAGGTCCTTGGCCGAGTGGGCGGCTTCGGATATGCCGTACAGCGCAGTCTGCAGGGCTTCACTGCGCTTGCGCTCGGTGATGTCATGGGCGACGGCGATACGTACCTGATCGTCTTCTGACCAGCGTGCAGACCAGAGGATGTAGACGGTGCTGCCATCCTTGCGCAGGTAGCGGTTCTCGAAATTCGGCTTGTTTACCCCGGCCATCACTTCCTTGGCGGCCTGCAGGGTTTTTGCACGGTCTTCGGGATGCACCATCTCGATCATCACCTGGCCGATCATCTCGTCTGCGCTGTAGCCGAAAATGCGCTGGCAGGCCGCACTGACAAAAACAAAGCGGCCGCGTTTGTCGACCACGCAGATGGCGTCGAGCAGCAGATCGACAAGGTTTTCGGTCGGCGCGTAGGTACTGGCTTTCATACGTTCACAGTGTGTCGATGTGTGATGACGGTTTATCGGGCCGCTTACTGGCGCTTTGGCAGCATGGCCCTTGCACTCACCATACCCGCAAGGCGTTGAACAGTGCACGCCTGTTTGTCGCCAGCAGGGCTCTGCCGATCACTGCTGACGGGCGTCTACTCAGTGTAGAACGCCGTGTCGACGGCGTATTACCAGCTATTGCACGTGGCTGAAGCGCTGCCCGGAGACGGCCGGGTGGTAGATCGGCTGCACCTTGTTACCGGCGGGGTCGAGCAAGTGGAAGCTGTGCGCGCCGTCGCCATGGGCGAAAGGGCGGTCCAGCAGGGTCACGCCTTGTGCCTTGAAGTAGGCGTACCAGGCGTGCAGCTCGTCGATGCTATCGACGATAAAGCCGTAGTGATCCACCGCCTGCTCGCCGCTGCTGGGCACAAAGACACGGCCCAGGGACAGGTTGTCGTTACCACAGGTCAGGTAGACCAGGTCTGGATTGGCGCGGTGCAGCACCTGCATGCCGAGAATATCCACGTAGAAGCGTTCGCAGGCCTCCAGGTCAGGGACCAGCAGGGCGATATGGCGCAAGCCATTGAGGCGACCGGGGCGTTCGAGCATGGTGAGTATCCTGTTTTGTATACATTTATTTGATAAATATAAGACAAAATAGCTGCTCAGCCTATCTGTGTGTGTGGGTTGGCGCGAACTCGGTCAGTCGGCGGGCACGACTTCCAGCACGCAGATGCTGCCAGTCTGCGGGTAGTGCCAGTGCACATCGACATCCCAGAAGCACGCGCCATAGCGGCGCTCCGGGCTGGGCTGCTGGTAGGCGGGGCGCGGGTCCTGGGCCAGGCATTGTTCGATCAACTCGACCAGCGGTTCATTCAAGCGCTGCCCATGTTCGGTTGCCTGGATCAGTGCACTGTCCTGCCAGCTGACTTCGATCAGCGCCGGCGCGCTGTCGGCGATGCGGTTGTAGGCTCCGGCGACGCTGTCGGCATAGGGCACGTAGGGTTTGATATCCAGCACAGGGGTGCCGTCGAGCAGGTCGATGCCGGACAGCCACAGTTTGCCGGCTTCGACCTTGTCCAGTTTGACCACCGACTGGCCGATGCCATTGGGCCGGTGGGTGGCGCGGGTGCTGAATACGCCAACCGACTGATTGCCGCCCAGACGCGGCGGGCGCACCTTCAGCCGCGGCTTGTCTTCCAGCGCCTGGTGAAACAGAAACAGCAGCCAGACATGGCTGACCTGCTCCAACCCCTGTACCGCATCGCCGTTATCGAATGGGGCGACCAGCTCCAGTACGCCACGGGCCGCCGGGGCCAATTGCGGCTGACGGGGAATGGCGAACTTCTCCTTGAAGCAGGAGCGGACAAAACCTATGGGGGAAACGGAGTAGGGCATGGCGGCGTGATCGAGTGAAAACGCCGCCATAGTACCTGACTAGAGGTGAAAACCGCCGTCGATGGGGATGATCGCGCCGGTCATGTAGGCCCCGGCGGTACTCGCCAGGCTGATCGCTAGAGCGGCCATTTCCTCTTCGCGGCCCCAGCGTTGCATCGGGATCAGCGCGGTGTCTTCGGCCATGGCGGCCTCGTCGGTGGCGATATGCTGGGTCATCTTGCTCGGGAAGCGTCCCGGCGCGATTACGTTGACGTTGATATGTTGGCTGACCAGTTCGCGGGCCAGCATGCGCGACAAGTGATGCAGCGCCGCCTTGCTCGGGCCATAGGCATAAGCGTCTTCGCCGTGGGAGGTGATGCCGGCGACCGAACCGATATTGATTACCCGTGCCGGATTAGCCGCGCTGCCGGCCTTACGCAACAGTGGCAGCAATTGCTGGATGCAGCTGAACACCGAGGTCACGTTGAGCTGCATGACCTTTTCCCAGCCCTTGGCCGGGTAGCTCTCCAGCGGTGCGCCCCAGGTGGTGCCGGCGTTATTGACCAGGATGTCCAGGCTGCCGATCGTGCCGGCCAATTGCTCGGCCAACACGTGCACGCCTTCTTCGCTTGCCAGGTTGGCGGCGATGCCGTGGCAAGTGCCAAAGGCCGACAGCTCGGCAGCGGTTTGTGCGCAGGCTTCGCCGTCACGGGCGCAGACGTAGACCGTGGCGCCAGCTTCGACAAAGGCTTTGGCGATCATCTTGCCGATGCCGCGGGTGCCGCCGGTAACCAGGGCGGTGCGGCCTTGCAGGCTGAAGTAGGGGTGCATGGCGAATCCTTTTAACGGATGAGTGCCACTACCCTAATCATCTGACTGCGCCATGGCAGTCATCATTGCCCGTGGAAATACGCTGCCATGCGGGCAAGCATGGCAGCGAGGCGCTGGGACTTAGCCGCGCACGCGCAGGGTCAGACCCTTAAGGAAGTTGCGCAGAAACTGATCGCCGCAGGTGCGGTAGTTGCTGTGGCCGAACTTGCGGAACAGCGCGCTCATTTCCGGCTTGGAAACCGGGCAGTCGACGCTGTTCATGATCGTGTGCATGTCGTCTTCCTTCAGCTCGAAGGCCACGCGCAGTTTCTTCAGCACTGTGTTGTTGGTGATCGGCAGCTCAAGCGGCTGGGCCGGACGGCTGTCGTCCTTGCCGCGCTTGAAGTACACCAGGCCATCGAGGAAGTGCGCCATCAGCTCGTCGTCGCAGGGCGTGAAGCCTTCTTCGTCATCCTTCTTGAGCATCGCCGCGAGGTCGTTGAGGGCGACCTGCTTGCCGCTGAGCTTGATGATGTCGACCATCTGCGCGTCGCTGATGTCGAGGGTGTAGCGCAGGCTGCGCAGTACGTCGTTATTAAGCATGGGGTGGTCCTGAAATGGGCTGATGCACAAGACGCATCAGCTGAAAAATTAGAAGCGTTCTTTGCCTGCCAGGTAGCGCCACTGGCCTGCGGGGACTTTGGCCATGGGCACGCCGCCGATGCGGATGCGCTTCATGCCCAGCACCTTGAGGTCGACGCTGTTGCACATAAACACGATCTGCCCAGGCAGTGGGTTCTTCAAGGCGAAGCGCAAGCGGGTTTCGTTTTGCCAGCTGACCTTGCAGGGGGCCAGAGCCACACCGTTGAAGGTCAGGCCGTGAGCCAGGCGCTTGAGTTGGCTGGCGCTCAAGGTGCCGATGACTTCGACCACATATTCCTGCTCCAGTTTGCTCAGGTCCTCTTTGAGCTTGCGCTCGATGCGCCAGTCCTGGGTCAGCACATGCAGGCCATCGGCCCCGGCTTGCAGGGGAATACAGGAGATAAGTCGGGCGAAATGGCCTTTCAGCGGACGAATGCCCGAGCTGTCTTCTGACCAGTGGCTGGCTGGGCTGAGGCTTTCCGCCGCGCGTTCTGCGTTGTGGCCGTTGGGTACATTCAGCAGCAGGGTGACCGGCTCGACCGGGGCCAGCAGGGCATTGGGCAGCAATTCCACGCGCTGCTCGGCGACCTTGAATTGCGGCTCTTCCACCACCACACCATCCACCGTGACCCAGCCGCCTTCGATATACAGTTCGGCCTCGCGGCGCGAACAGCCAATCACTTCGATCAGGCGTTTGGATAGGCGAATGGGGTCGGTCATAAAAACGGTCATCGGCAAAAAAAGGGCTGCCATTGTAACCGGCCGGGGCCTCTGTGCGCTGAACATCGGGCGAACGGCGGCGATAAAAGCGTTTGTCAGCAATAGGCGGGCGGAGTGAGCCTTTGTCTTGGCTAATAAAAAACCGCTCCGAAGAGCGGTTTTTTCAGCGAGGTAGCGCTTAACCGCCTAGGTAGGCGTCGCGTACCTTTGGATCGTTCAGCAGGTCGTGCCCGCTGCCTTGCATGACGATCCGGCCGTTCTCCAGTACATAGCCACGGTCGGCCAGCTTGAGCGCCTGGTTGGCGTTCTGCTCGACCAGGAACACCGTCACACCGTCCTTGCGCAGCTGTTCGATGATGTCGAAGATCTGCTGGATGATGATCGGGGCCAGGCCCAGCGACGGCTCGTCGAGCAGCAGCAGCTTGGGCTTGCTCATCAGCGCACGGCCGATGGCGAGCATCTGCTGCTCACCGCCGGACATGGTGCCGGCGCGTTGGGCAAAGCGTTCCTTCAGGCGCGGGAACAGGTGCAGCACCTTGTCCAGCTGTTCCTGATTGTCGG
>JBIHZW010000050.1:0-17848 GCA_044240245.1 Pseudomonas sp.
GGATGAGCGTTATCCGCATCCGCCGCTGTTGCCGGTGTACCCGGTAGCTCGGGCCAATAGCCGTCTGCTGATTCATCGCATCCAGCGTGACTGGTGCGCGCAGGTGGATCTGATTCTCGACCCGCGCAGCAAAGAACCGGCCCGTGCCCTGGCGCGCAAAGAGCTGCGCGAGAGCCTGACAGGCGTATCGCCGCTGTTTGCCGACAAGGCCTATTTTCTCAGTGAGGAATTGAGTCTGGTGGACTGCTGTCTGCTGCCGATTCTTTGGCGTTTGCCGATTCTGGGGATAGAGTTGCCAAAGCCGGCTAAGCCTTTGCTGGACTACATGGATCGTCAGTTTGCTCGTGAAGCGTTCCAGGCCAGTCTGTCACCTGTCGAACGTGATATGCGTTAACCCGAGGAGGTAGTGATGAAGTCGAGTCGTCCTTATCTGGTTCGTGCCCTCTATGAGTGGATCGTGGACAACGACTGCACCCCGCACTTGCTGGTCAACGCCGAGTTTGCCGGTGTGCAGGTGCCTGCCGGGTTTGCCAGTGATGGCCAGATCGTCCTGAATGTCTCGCCGACTGCCGTGCGCCATCTGCATATGGATAACGAGGCGGTGAGCTTCGAAGGGCGTTTTGCCGGGGTTCCGCAAAGCCTGTATATCCCCGCAGCTGCCGTGCTGGCGATTTATGCGCGGGAGAATGGCCAGGGCATGGTGTTTGATGCGGAGTCGTCGATGCTCGATGGTGATGAGATCGAAGATCCGGATGAGCAAAGTCCGCCGGATGATGAGCCGCCACGCCCCAGTGGCAGGCCCAGTCTGAAAGTGGTCAAGTAAACATAAAAAAGGCGATCCGAGGATCGCCTTTTTTATTGCCGGCCATTTTCTGTTACCGGCGGCAAATCAGTTGCTGTACTGAAACAGCTTCACCACTTTCTGCACGCCAGACACGCTTTGCACCAGGTTGGTGGCGTGGGTTGCTTCGGCTTGCGAGACCACGCCGAGCATATAGACGATGCCGTTCTCGGTGATCACCTTGATGCGGGTGCCAGGTACTGCGCTGTCGGCGAGCATCTGGGTTTTGATGCGACTGGTCAGCAGCGAGTCGTTGCTGCGCACCAGTAGCGAGGTGGGTTTCAGCACCTGCAGTTCGTTGTGCACCTTGCTGACGTTGTTGACCTTGCGCGCGGCCTGCTCGGCCATAGCCTTGAGGTCGCCACGTGGCGTTTGTCCGGCCAGCAGTACCACGCCGTTGTAACTGGTGACGACGATGTGCGAAGTCGGGCTGGTCAGGTCGATATGCGCACGGGCGACGCTTGAGCTGACCTCGGGGGCGATGAACTGGTCGTCGATCTTGTTGCCGACGCTGCGGTTACCGCAGCCGGCCAGGGCGAGGGTCAGTGCCAGGGCGGCGAGGATCAGTGGTGAACGGGTCATTCTTCACTCCCAAACAGTTGGCTGTCGATCAGGTCGCACAGGCAGTGGATAGCCAGCAGGTGGACTTCCTGAATGCGTGCGGTGACTTTCGAGGGGACGCGGATTTCTACGTCTTCCGGCAGCAGCAGTGAAGCCATGCCGCCACCATCGCGGCCGGTGAGGGCAACCACGGTCATCTCGCGGTCGTGAGCGGCCTGGATGGCCTGGATCACGTTGGCGGAGTTGCCGCTGGTGGAAATCGCCAGCAGCACGTCGCCAGGCTGACCGAGCGCGCGAATTTGTTTGGAAAAGATCTCGTTGTAGCTGTAGTCGTTGGCAATCGAGGTGATGGTCGAGCTGTCGGTGGTCAGGGCGATGGCCGGCAGGCTTGGGCGCTCGCGCTCGAAGCGGTTGAGCAGCTCGGAAGAGAAATGCTGGGCGTCGCCAGCTGAGCCGCCGTTGCCGCACGTGAGGATCTTGCCCTCGCTGAGCAGTGCCTGAACCATGGCCAGGCTGCCTTGCTCGATAAAGGGGATGAGCACTTCCATGGCCTGCTGCTTGGTTTCAATGCTGGCTTGGAACAGGTGGCGAATACGGGCTTGCATGTCCATTGGAGATATAACCTTCAGTGTGGCTTCTGTTCAGGTATCAAAGGCGTTTTGAATCCAGTCCAGTTGCGCGGGGGCTTGGCTGTCGGCGTTTATGGCAATCACATCAAAACGGCATGGGTACTTGGCCCAGCGTGATTCTTGTTGCAGGAAGTGCTGAGCGGCGCGGCTGAGTTTCTCACGTTTGCGTGCATCCACGCTCTCTGCTGCGCCGCCCCAGGCGCTATGGCGCCGATAGCGAACTTCTACGAATACTACTGTATCGGCGTCGAGCATGACCAGATCGAGCTCGCCGAGGCGGCAGCGCCAGTTCTGTGCCAGCAGGCGCAGGCCGTGCTGCTCGAGATGCTGCCGTGCCAGGGCTTCGGCAGCATCACCGCGTTGTTGCGTGCTGATGCGTTCGCTCAATTGATGCTATCGGGCAGCGGCTGAACCTGGCCATCACGGAACTCGGCCCAAGGCAGTTGTCGCTCGATGCGCTGGCTCGGGTTCAGGCTCAGATTACCTGACAGGCCTTGCAGGCGAGTCTCGGGCAGGGCCTTGAGCTGGTTCAGGCGTGGCGCCAGCTGGAAAGCATCGGCGCCCATGGCGTAGAGGCGGCCAAGGCTACCGCCAGCTTGTGGCCATTGCGTGCTGGCTTGCTGGCGCAGCGGGTCATTGACGTTCAGCAGCCAGGGCGTTTCACAGAACATGATGCCGTTGAGGTCGATGTACTGCGCCTGGTTGTAGGTGCCGGTAAATAGGTGCGAAGTGGCATACACCGGCACATCGCCGGCGTACTGGAAGGCCAGGGTCGGTTTAATCTGCTGGGCCTGCTGCGGCGTGGCGGCGAGGAAGATGAAGTCGACATCACGGCGGCGCGACGGGGCGGCGGCAACCGAGGTGCCCAGGGTGTTTTGCAGACGCTTGCTGCGCGCTTCGCTTTCGCGCAGCTGGAACAGATCGGCGATCTGCCGGGCCAGTTCGACCGGCTGATCAACATGCTCTGCGGCGATCAGCGTGCCGCCTTGGGCTTGCCAGCTTTGGCGGAAGGCTGCGAGCACGCGGTCGCCCCATTCGCCATTGGGCACCAGCGCTACGGCGCGGCGCATGCCGTCAGCCCAGGCTCGGCGCGCCACTTCACGGGCTTCGTCCTCGGCGGCGAGGCCGAACTGGAACAGTTGCGCAGGGCCTTCCTGGCTGCCTTCGCTGTAGTTCAGGGCCAGGGTAGTGATGGGCAGTTGCTCACGGCTGCTCAGCTGGCTGACCAGGTTCTTTTCCAGTGGGCCGATCACCAGCTGTACGCCACTGGCTTGGGCCTGGGTGTAGAAAGCGTCCATGGAGCCGATGCGCGAGCTGTCGAAAATCTGAATGTTCGGTGGGTTCTGTCCGGCTTGCTGCGCCTGGTAGTGAGCAGCGAGGAAGCCGTCACGCAGGGCGCGGGCCACGCTGGCCAACTGGCCATCCTGTGGCAGCAGCAGGGCAATCTCAGTCAGCGGTAGGCTGGAGAGCTTTTTCAGCTCGACCAGCGCCTGCGGCAGTTGTTGCGCGGCAGGATGCTGCGGGTTTGCTGCGACCCAGGCATCAATAGCGGTTTGCTGCTGCTCCAGGGTGCCGGCGCTCTTGGAGGCACGGGCCAGCTCCAGCCAGCCGTCGAGGTCGGCATCGCCGCTGGCTTGCAGTTCGCTTTGTGGCAGGCTGGAAACCAGGGTCCAGATGGCTTCCTGGTTATGTGCGGCGCTGGCGCCGCTGAGCAGCGGGGCGATATAGGCGCGCTCGCGGGCGGCGGCCAGAGTCTGTCCGGTGGCTTGCAGGGCGTTGGCGCGTACCAGCTGGCTGCGGACCTGCTGTTCAACCGGCAGTTCGCCGAGGCGTTCCATGCTCGGGTGGCTGAGGGCGCTCAGGGCGGCCTTGGGTTTGTTGCGGCTCATGTCCAGCTCGGCGCGCAGGGTGCTGGCGTAGATCTGTTGGGCCGGTTTCAGGCTTTCCAGCTGCACCTGTTCAAGAATGCTGCTGGCGCGGGCCAAGTCCTTCTGCTTATAAGCAAGGTCGGCCGCCGACAGGCGCAGTGCTGCGGCTTGTTCGATGGGGCTTTCAGCCGCCTGCTGCAGCAGTTGTTCGATGCTGGCTTGCGGTGTGCGTGGCAGCTCACCCAGAGTCGATGAAGGCTGGCTGGCACAGGCAACGAGCAGGCCGGCAAGGCAGAGGATGGAAAGGGCGCGCAGGCGGGCGATCAGGCGGGTGGGCATGTAGGGCGTTCCTGATACTTGATCAAATTGAGCGTCGAATTGTACCCAAGCCCGCCGGGTGACGCGATGTCGAAGGTTGGAAACGGGCTACAATGCGCGCTTTGCTGATTTTGAGAGGCCTGTGCTGTGACCACTTCCGCTGCTGCGAATTCGCCTTTGGGCAGTCTTTATGTGGTTGCTACGCCCATTGGCAACCTGGATGACATCAGCGCGCGGGCGCTGACTATCCTGCGCAGCGTGGCCCTGATCGCCGCAGAAGACACACGCCATTCCGCACGGCTGATGCAGCACTTTGGCATCGGCACGCCGCTTGCGGCCTGCCATGAGCACAATGAGCGCGATCAGGGCGGACGCTTTCTCGCGCGGTTGCTGGCGGGTGACGATGTGGCGCTGATCTCCGATGCCGGTACGCCGCTGATTTCCGATCCAGGCTATCACCTGGTGCGCCAGGCGCGTGCTGCCGGCATCGCGGTGGTGCCCGTTCCGGGGGCTTGCGCATTGATTGCTGCGCTGTCTGCTGCGGGCTTGCCGTCGGATCGCTTTATTTTCGAAGGTTTTCTGCCCGCCAAGGCCGCTGGACGTCGCGCGCGCCTTGAGCAGGTAAAGGAAGAGCCGCGCACGCTGATCTTCTATGAGGCGCCGCATCGCATCCTCGAATGCCTGCAGGATATGCAGGCGGTGTTTGGTGACGAGCGCCCGGCGTTGCTGGCGCGCGAGCTGACCAAGACTTTCGAGACGCTCAAGGGTATGCCGCTGGCTGAACTGGCCGCCTGGGTGGCTGGCGACAGCAATCAGCAGCGCGGCGAATGTGTGGTGCTGGTCGCGGGTTGGCAGGCTCCGGAGGGTGATGAGGCGGTAAGTGCCGAAGCCATGCGCGTGTTGAATCTGCTGTTGGCGGAAATGCCGCTGAAACGCGCGGCAGCGCTGGCGGCAGAGATCACCGGGGTGCGCAAGAACTTGCTCTATCAGGTGGCCCTGGAGCAGCAGAAAGACGTTTAAACCTTGTTCTATAGGGCGCGGGCCGTTAACCTTGCTCGCGGAGAGTCGATCGGACAGTCGCTGCCGTGTTGCGTTCTGCGTAATGCGGGGGAGGAAAGTCCGGGCTCCATAGGGCGGAGTGCCAGGTAACGCCTGGGAGGCGTGAGCCTACGGAAAGTGCCACAGAAAATAACCGCCTAAGCGCTTCGGTGCCGGTAAGGGTGAAAAGGTGCGGTAAGAGCGCACCGCGCGACTGGTAACAGTTCGTGGCTAGGCAAACCCCACTCGGAGCAAGACCAAATAGGGTTCCATTGGCGTGGCCCGCGCTGGAACCGGGTAGGTTGCTAAAGGCGTGCAGTGATGTACGTCGTAGAGGAATGACTGTCCTCGACAGAACCCGGCTTACAGATCGACTCTCCACCTTCCTCATTTATCCGCTTCACTGTTTCGCCTCCTTTCTAAGACCGAAAAAATCTTACTCTTAACAAACTACTTTAACTTCGCAGTTCAACGCACTGCATATGCTCATTTTTATATCCGTTTCTTCGTGTTATTTCTCCGTTTTACCCCTCTCAAAGTTCGCTAAATCGCCGTTCTATAAGGATTTTTCCCGCCAAGCGTGCCTTGACGGTGGAGGGCGTGCGTTCCTATAGTGTGCGCGAGTGGTAAGAAGTGGCACAAAGTGGGTTTCTTAGGCATGGATAGCTAATAAAAAGGGGTAGCGCGATCGTGTTTCGCGGAGCAAACGCCATCAGTCTCGACGCCAAAGGGCGACTCGCGATGCCAAGTCGGTATCGGGACGAGCTTGTGTCGCGTTGCGCCGGCCAGCTTATCGTCACGATTGATGCCATCGACCCCTGCCTCTGTGTCTATCCACTGTCCGAGTGGGAGCTGATTGAAGCCAAGCTCCGCGAGCTCGCCTCCTTCCGTGAAGAAAACCGCCGCCTGCAACGTTTGCTGATCGGCAACGCTGTTGACCTTGAGCTGGATGCCAGTGGTCGTTTCCTGGTGCCGCCGCGTCTGCGCGAGTACGCCAAGCTGGACAAGCGCGCGATGCTGGTCGGCCAACTCAATAAATTCCAACTGTGGGATGAAGATGCCTGGAATGCTGTGGCCGATGCCGATCTGGCCGCGATCAAGCAGCCGGGTGCCCTGTCCGACGACCTACGTGACCTGATCCTGTGACCATGACTAGCAATTTCCGCCATATCACCGTGCTACTCGACGAGGCTGTCGAAGGGCTGGCTGTGCGCGCGAATGGTTGCTATCTGGATGGCACTTTTGGTCGCGGTGGGCATAGCCGGCTGATCCTGGAAAAGCTTGGACCAGACGGTCGCTTGCTAGGGTTTGACAAGGATCCCCTGGCAATCGCGACGGGGAATGCGCTGGCGGCCGAAGACGGCCGCTTTGTCGTTGTGCAGCGCAGCTTTGCCGAGCTGGGTGCCGAGCTTGCGCAGCGCGCGCTGGGCGGCCAGGTTAGCGGCATTCTGCTTGATCTCGGTGTGTCGTCGCCGCAGCTGGATGACGCCGAGCGCGGCTTCAGCTTTATGAATGACGGCCCGCTGGATATGCGCATGAATCCGGATGCGGGTGTCAGTGCTGCAGACTTCATTGCCAGCGCCGCCGAAGAAGAAATTGCCCGGGTATTCAAGGAGTACGGCGAAGAGCGCTTCGCCAAGCGCATGGCCCGTGCTGTGGTGCTGCGCCGCGCCGAGCAGCCGTTTACCCGCACCGCCGACCTAGCTCAGGTGCTGACCGTCGCCAATCCTGCCTGGGAGAAGGGCAAGAATCCGGCGACTCGCGCCTTCCAGGGGCTGCGAATCTATATCAACAACGAATTGGGTGATCTGGAAAGCGGTCTCGACGCAGCCCTGGAAAACCTCGAAGTCGGTGGTCGCCTGGTGGTGATCAGCTTCCACTCGCTGGAAGACCGCATCGTCAAACTCTTTATGCGCAAGCATGCCAAGGGTGAGATGGACAAGCTGCCGCGTGATCTGCCGATCATCCCGAAAGCTTTCGAGCCGCGCCTGAAATTGATCGGCAAGCCGGTATTCGCCTCAGAGGCCGAACTTGCGGCCAATCCGCGTTCGCGCAGCGCTGTAATGCGCATTGCCGAGAAAGTGCGATGAGCGCGCCCTTCGCCAAGCCATTGCCCGGCGGCAGCCTGCTGATGCTGCTGTTGTTTGTGGCTGTGCTGGTGTCTGCGGTGGGGGTTTCCTACAGCGCGCACTGGAATCGTCAGCTGCTCAATGAGCTGTATGCCGAACTGAGCGTGCGTGACAAGTCGCAGGCTGAGTGGGGCCGGCTGATCCTCGAGCAAAGCACCTGGACGGCGCACAACCGTATCGAAACCCTGGCCACTGAACGCCTGAGCATGCGTATCCCGGATGCCGCCGAAGTGCGCATGGTGGCGCCATGATGGGTCTTGAAGGGGCACTCTACCCTTGGCGTTTCCGCCTGGTGCTGCTGCTGTTGGCACTGATGGTGGGCGCGATTGCCTGGCGTATTGTCGACCTGCAGGTGTTCGACCAAAGCTTCCTGCAGGCCCATGGCGACGCGCGCAGCGTGCGTCATATCCCGATTCCTGCGCACCGTGGCCTGATCACCGACCGCAATGGCGAGCCGTTGGCCGTCAGCACTCCGGTGACCACTCTTTGGGCCAACGGTAAAGAGCTGCAGAGCGGCAAGGCCAAGTGGAATGAACTGGCGGTCGCCCTGGGTCAGGAGCCAAAAGCCTTCAACGTGCGCTTGCAGGCCAATGCCGAGCGCGAATTTATGTACCTGGTGCGCGGGCTGACGCCTGAGCAGGGCCAGCGCATTCTCGATCTGAAAGTGCCGGGCGTGTACGGCATTGAAGAGTTCCGCCGCTTCTACCCAGCCGGTGAAGTCGCCGCCCATGTGGTGGGCTTTACCGACATCGATGACCGTGGCCGGGAAGGCATGGAACTGGCCTTTGAAGACTGGTTGGCCGGCGTGCCCGGCAAGCGCCAGGTACTCAAGGATCGGCGCGGGCGGCTGATCAAAGACGTTCAGGTTGCACAGAATGCCAAGGCCGGTAAGGCCTTGGCATTGTCGATTGACCTGCGTCTGCAATACCTGGCGCACCGTGAGCTGCGCAACGCCGTCACCGAATTCGGTGCCAAGGCCGGCAGCCTGGTGCTGCTCGACGTGCAGACCGGCGAAGTGCTGGCCATGGTCAACCAGCCTACTTACAACCCGAACAACCGTCGCAACCTGCAGCCGGCAGCCATGCGCAACCGGGCGATGATTGATGTGTTCGAGCCTGGCTCGACCGTCAAGCCATTCTCTATCGCCGCCGCCCTGGGTTCCGGCCGCTGGACCCCGGAAATGACCGTGGACACCGCCCCCGGCAGCCTGCGCATTGGTCGCTACACCATCCGTGACGTATCGCGCGGTGGCGTACTCAACCTGACCCAGATTCTGATGAAGTCGAGCAACGTCGGCATCAGCAAGGTGGCCTTCGATATCGGTGCCGAGCCGATTTACGCCGTGATGCAGCAAGTCGGCCTGGGTCAGGACACCGGCCTGAGCTTCCCCGGCGAGCGCGTCGGCAATCTGCCCAATTACCGCGTCTGGAAACAGGCTGAGACCGCCACCCTGGCTTACGGCTACGGCCTCTCGGTGACCGCCGTGCAACTGGCGCACGCCTACTCGGTGCTGGGCAACGATGGCAAGAACGTAAACCTGTCGATGGTGCGTCTGGATCGCCAGCCGGTTACTACTCAGGTGATTGATGAGCAGATCGCCAAGACCGTGCTCGGCATGCTCCAGTCCGTGGTTGAAGAGCCGGGTGGCGGCGGTGCGCGGGCCAAGGTGCCGGGCTACCACGTCGGCGGCAAAAGCGGCACCGCACGTAAAGCCGCTACCGGCAGCAAGGGCTATGTCGACAAGGCTTATCGCTCGTTCTTCGCCGGTGTTGCGCCTATCGATAACCCACGTATTGCTGCGGTCATCATGATCGATGAGCCAGGTGAGGGTGGTTACTACGGCGGCCTGGTCGCCGCGCCGGTGTTTGGCAAGGTTATGGCCGGTGCGCTGCGGCTGATGAACGTCGCCCCGGATAACCTGCCGGAACCCGAGCCAGTGAAGGTTGAAACCGCAGCTGTTGATCCCCTTAAAGGAGGGCGCATCTGATGCCTATGCCCCTTAATCAGTTGCTGCCGGAAGCCGCCAGCTCCACCCTGATTCGTGAATTGACCCTGGATAGCCGCAAGGTGCGTCCGGGCGATCTGTTTCTTGCCGTGCCGGGCACCCAGCAGGACGGCCGTGTGCATATCGCTGATGCGGTTGCCCGTGGCGCCACTGCTGTGGCCTATGAAGCCGAAGGCGCTGCGGTCATGACTGCGCAAAGTGCTGAGCTGGTTGCGCTGAAAGGCTTGGCCAATCAGCTGTCGGCGATTGCTGGGCGCTTTTATGGCGAGCCAAGCCGTGGCCTGCACCTGATCGGCATCACCGGCACCAACGGCAAAACTAGCGTCAGCCAGTTGCTGGCTCAGGCGCTGGATCTGCTTGGCGAACGCTGCGGCATTGTTGGCACCCTGGGTAATGGCTTCTACGGCGCGCTGGAACAAGGCCGTCACACCACGCCTGATCCAATCGGCGTGCAGGCGACCCTGGCTGACATGAAAAACGCCGGTGCTCGCGCCGTGGCCATGGAAGTCTCGTCCCACGGTCTGCATCAGGGCCGCGTTGCTGCACTGGCGTTTGATGTGGCGGTGCTGACCAACCTGTCGCGCGATCATCTGGATTACCACGGTTCGATGCAGGCTTACGCCGAGGCCAAAGCCGCGCTGTTCGCCTGGTCGGGCCTGCGCTGCCGCGTGCTCAACCTGGACGACGCCTTTGGCCGTGAGCTGGCAGCTGCCGAGCACGAATCGCGGTTGATCAGCTACAGCCTGATCGACGCCGACGCCTACCTGTATTGCCGCGACGCGCAGTTCGACGAGCAGGGCGTGCGCGCCACGCTGGTCACTCCGCGTGGTGAAGGCAGCCTGCGCAGCTCGCTGCTCGGCCGCTTTAACCTGAGCAACCTGCTGGCTGTGGTCGGCGCGCTGCTTGGCCTGGATTACCCGCTGGATGAAATTCTCAAGGTGCTGCCGCAGCTGCAGGGCCCGATTGGTCGTATGCAGCGTCTGGGCGGCAACACTTCGGGACGAGCCAAGCAGCCGCTGGTGGTGGTGGATTACGCGCACACCCCAGATGCTCTGGAAAAAGTTCTCGAAGCCCTGCGCCCGCACGTCAAAGGCCGCCTACTGTGCCTGTTCGGCTGCGGTGGTGATCGCGACAGCGGCAAGCGTCCGCTGATGGCGGCGGTGGTCGAGCGTCTGGCCGATGCGGTGCTGGTGACCGATGACAACCCGCGCACTGAAGTTCCCGCACAGATTTTCAGCGATATCCGCGCCGGCTTTGTCAGCCCAGAGTCGGTGCAGTTCGTTCATGGCCGTGGCCAGGCGATTGCCCAGCTGATTGCCTCTGCAAGTGCCGATGACGTGCTGGTCCTGGCCGGCAAGGGCCACGAGGACTATCAGGAAATCAACGGCGAGCGTCAGCCGTTCTCCGACCTGGTCGAAGCGGCTAACGCTTTGGCGGCATGGGAGGTGGCGCATGCTTAAGGCGCTGCGGTTGAGCGAAGTGGCTGCACCATTGGCTGCCCAGGTGATCGGTGCGGACGTGGCATTTAGCGCCGTCAGCAGCGACAGTCGGGCGATTGCCGCTGGCCAGCTGTTTGTCGCCCTGACCGGTCCGCGCTTCGATGGTCATGACTACCTGGCCGAAGTCGCCGGCAAAGGCGCAGTGGCTGCCCTGGTTGAGCGTGAAGTGGCGGATGCGCCGCTGCCGCAACTGCTGGTTGCCGATACCCGTCTGGCCCTCGGCCAGCTGGGCGCGCTGAATCGCCAGGCGTTCACCGCGCCACTGGTGGCGATTACCGGTTCCAGCGGCAAGACCACCGTGAAAGAAATGCTCGCCAGTATCCTGCGTGAAGGCCTGCAAGGTCCGGTACTGGCGACTCGTGGCAACCTGAATAACGACCTCGGCGCGCCGCTGACCCTGCTGGAACTGGCCCCTGAGCATGTCGCAGCAGTGATCGAACTGGGCGCTAACCATGTAGGCGAAATCGCCTACACCGTCGGCTTGACCCAGCCGCAGGTGGCCATTATCAACAATGCCGGTAACGCCCATGTCGGCGAGTTCGGCGGCCCGGAAAAGATTGTCCAGGCCAAAGGCGAAATCCTCGAAGGCCTGAGCGACAGCGGCGTGGCCGTGCTCAACCTCGATGACAGCGCATTCGCCATCTGGCAGCAACGCGCCCAGGGCCGTGCAATCAGCAGCTTCGCTTTGCGTAATTCAGCCGCTGACGTTTATGCCAGCGAGCTGGCCCGTGACGCCCGTGGTTGTTCAGCCTTTACCCTACATTGCGCCAGCGGTCAGACACGTATTCAGCTCAACCTGCTCGGTGAGCACAACGTCGCCAATGCCCTGGCTGCTGCGGCTGCTGCCCAGGCGCTGGGCCTGACCTCTGCTGCGATCAAGGCTGGTTTGGAAAGCCTGCAGCCGGTCAAAGGTCGCGCCGTTGCGCAGATCGCAGCGAACGGCCTGCGGGTGATTGACGACAGCTACAACGCCAACCCGGCATCCGTTTGCGCAGCTATCGATATCCTCGCCGGCTTCCCTGGCCGCCGCGTGCTGGTGCTGGGCGATATCGGCGAGCTGGGCGAATGGGCCGAGCAGGGCCATCGCCAGGTCGGCAGTTATGCCGTTGGCAAGGTTGATGCGCTGTATGCCGTCGGCCCGAAGACGGCTCACGCAGTGGCCGAATTTGGCGCGGCGGCTCGGCATTTTGCTGACCAGGCCAGCCTGATTGCTGCGCTGCAAGGCGAGCAGGGCGACACCACCCTTCTAATTAAAGGTTCACGCAGTGCGGCGATGGAAAAAGTCGTCGCGGCGCTGTGTGGCACATCCGGGGAGATTCACTAATGCTGCTGCTGCTGGCGGAATACCTGCAACAGTTCCACAAGGGTTTCGCAGTGTTTCAGTACCTGACACTGCGCGGCATCCTCGGCGTGTTGACCGCGCTGGCCCTGTCGCTGTGGCTCGGCCCATGGATGATCCGCACCCTGCAGATCCGCCAGATCGGCCAGTCGGTGCGTAACGACGGCCCGCAGTCGCACCTGTCGAAGAAGGGCACACCTACCATGGGCGGCGCGCTGATTCTCTCGGCCATCGCCGTCAGCACCCTGCTCTGGGCTGACCTGACCAACCGCTATGTCTGGGTGGTGCTGGCCGTAACCCTGCTGTTCGGCGCCATCGGCTGGGTCGATGACTACCGCAAGGTAATCGAGAAAAACTCCAAGGGCCTGCCGAGCCGCTGGAAATACTTCTGGCAGTCGGTATTTGGCCTCGGTGCAGCGTTCTTCCTTTATATGACTGCGCAGAGCCCGGTGGAAACCACCCTGATTCTGCCGATGCTCAAGGACTTCAGCCTGGAGCTAGGCCTGGGCTTCGTGGTGCTGACCTACTTCGTCATCGTCGGCTCGAGTAACGCGGTCAACCTGACTGACGGCCTCGACGGCCTGGCCATTCTGCCCACCGTGATGGTTGGCGGCGCGCTGGGGATCTTCTGCTACCTGTCGGGCAACGTGAAGTTCGCCGAATACCTGTTTATTCCCTACGTGCCGGGTGCGGGTGAGCTGATTGTGTTCTGCGCCGCACTGGTTGGCGCGGGTCTGGGTTTCCTCTGGTTTAACACCTACCCGGCGCAAGTGTTTATGGGCGATGTCGGCGCGCTGGCGCTGGGCGCGGCCTTGGGCACCATCGCCGTGATCGTCCGTCAGGAAGTGGTGCTGTTCATCATGGGTGGCATCTTCGTGGTGGAAACCCTGTCGGTGATCATCCAGGTCGCCAGCTTCAAGCTGACCGGCAAGCGCGTGTTCCGCATGGCGCCGATCCATCACCATTTTGAACTGAAAGGCTGGCCCGAGCCGCGCGTGATCGTGCGCTTCTGGATCATCACCGTGATTCTGGTGCTGATCGGCCTTGCCACTCTGAAACTGCGTTGAGGAACCCATGACCCTGATCGCTTCTGATCACTTCCGCATCGTTGTCGGCCTCGGCAAGAGCGGCATGTCCCTGGTGCGCTTCCTCGCGCGCCAGGGCCTGCCATTTGCCGTGGTCGACACCCGTGCCAACCCGCCGGAGCTCGCCACCTTGCGTGAGCAGTTCCCGCAGGTGGAAGTGCGTTGTGGCGAGCTGGATGTGGAGTTCCTCTGCCGCGCCAGCGAGCTGCTGGTCAGCCCGGGTCTGGCTATCGCCACGCCAGCGCTGCAGGCGGCTGCTGCGCGCGGGGTCAAACTGTCGGGTGATATTGATCTGTTTGCCCGTTATGCCAAGGCGCCGATCGTGGCGATTACTGGCTCCAACGCCAAAAGCACCGTGACCACCCTGGTTGGCGAAATGGCCGCAGCGGCCGGCAAGAAGGTCGCCGTCGGCGGCAATCTGGGTACCCCGGCGTTGGATCTGCTGAATGATGAGATTGAGCTGTACGTCATGGAGCTGTCGAGCTTCCAGCTGGAAACCACTGACCAACTGAATGCCGAAGTGGCGACCTGCCTGAATATCAGCGAAGACCACATGGATCGCTACGCCGATCTGCCGGCTTACCACCTGGCCAAGCACCGCATCTTCCGTGGCGCGCGGCAGGTGGTGGTGAATCGCGACGACGCGCTGTCGCGTCCGCTGGTGGCTGATCAACTGCCGTGCTGGTACTTCGGCCTGGGCAAGCCGGACTTCAAGCGTTTCGGCCTGCTCGAAGAAAATGGTGAGAAATCTCTGGCTTATCAGTTCGCTGCGCTGCTGCCGGTGCGTGAACTGAAGATCCGTGGCGCGCACAACCAGTCCAACGCCCTGGCTGCTTTGGCGCTGGGGCATGCCGTGGGCCTGCCGTTCGAGCCTATGTTGGCAACCCTCAAGCAGTTCGCCGGCCTGCCGCATCGCTGCCAGTGGGTTGGCGAGCGTAATGCCGTGAGCTACTACGACGATTCCAAGGCCACCAACGTCGGTGCCGCGCTGGCGGCCATCGAAGGCCTGGGTGCGGATATCGCCGGTAAGCTGGTACTGATCGCCGGTGGCGATGGTAAGGGCGCGGATTTCTCGGCGCTGAAAGCTCCGGTCGGCAAGTTCTGCCGCGCCGTGGTGCTGCTCGGCCGTGATGCCGAGTTGCTGGCTGACGCCCTAGGCGGCGCCGCACCGCTGGTCCGGGTCAAGACCCTGGAAGAGGCTGTACAGCGCGCTGCCGCACTGGCCGAAGCGGGCGATGCCGTGCTGCTGTCGCCGGCCTGCGCCAGCCTGGACATGTTCAAGAATTTCGAAGAGCGCGGGCGTCTGTTCGCCCAGGCCGTGGAGGGTTTGCAATGATGCTTGCCCGCCTACTCGCCTTGCCTTCGCCGCTGCATACCCGTCGTGGTATCGATCTGGACTTCCCGCTGCTGGCCGGTTGCCTGGCGCTGCTCGGCTTGGGCCTGGTGATGATTGCTTCGGCTTCCTCGGAAGTGGCCGCTGTGCAGTCGGGTAACCCGCTGTACCACATGATTCGCCACCTGATTTATTTGACTATCGGCCTCGGCGCTGCGCTGGCGACTCTGCTGGTGCCGATGGCGCTGTGGCAGCGTTACAGCGGCATGCTGCTGCTGGCGGCGGTGGTGCTGCTGATTCTGGTACTGCTGCCGGGCATTGGTCGTGAGGTCAACGGGGCCAAGCGCTGGATCGGCCTGGGCATCTTCAACCTGCAGCCGTCCGAGCTGGCCAAGCTGTTTAGCGTGATGTTTATCGCCGCCTACCTGGTGCGTCGCCAGGAAGAAGTACGCGAGAAGCTCACCGGTTTTATCAAGCCGATGTTGGTACTGGGCCCGATTGCCGCGCTGCTGCTGGCCGAGCCGGACTTCGGCGCCACCGTGGTACTGGTTGGCGCGGCCATCGCCATGCTGTTCCTCGGCGGGGTCAACCTGCTGCGCTTTATTCCGCTGGCGGCCTGCGTACTAGGCCTTGGCGTGCTGGTGATGACCAGCCAGGCCTATCGCCTGGAACGTCTGACCAACTTCGTCGACCCGTGGGCTGACCAGTACGGCGCCGGTTACCAGCTGAGCCAGGCGCTGATCGCCTTCGGTCGTGGTGAATGGTTCGGCGTCGGCCTGGGCAACAGCGTGCAGAAGCAGTTCTACCTGCCGGAAGCACATACCGACTTCGTATTTGCCGTGCTGGCCGAAGAGCTGGGCATGGTCGGCGCACTGATTACCGTCGCCCTGTTCGTCTTCGTCAGCGTGCGCGCCCTGTACATAGGCCTGTGGGCAGAGAAGGCCAAGCAGTTCTTCTCGGCCTATGTGGCCTACGGCCTGGCGTTTCTGTGGATCGGTCAGGTGCTGATCAATATCGGCGTGAACGTTGGCCTGCTGCCGACCAAGGGCCTGACTCTGCCATTCCTCAGCTACGGCGGCAGCTCGCTGGTGATCTGCTGTGTCAGCCTGGCGCTGCTGCTGCGCATCGAGTGGGAGCGTCGTACTCAGCTGGGCAGCGAGGATGTCGACTTCAAGGAATCGGATTTCTTCGAAGGCCAGTCCGCCGAGGAGGTTCAGCATGCGCGGTAATGTGCTGATCATGGCCGGCGGCACCGGCGGGCACGTATTCCCGGCGCTGGCCTGCGCCCGCGAGTTCAAGGCGCGTGGCTACAGCGTGCACTGGCTGGGTACGCCGCGCGGCATCGAGAATGAACTGGTACCGGCTGCCGGTCTGCCGCTGCACCTGATCGACGTTACTGGCCTGCGTGGCAAGGGCAAGCTGTCGTTGCTGAAAGCGCCGTTCCAGTTGATCAAGGCGCTGTTCCAGGCGCGCAAGGTAATGCGCGAACTGCAGCCAGTCTGCGTGTTGGGTATGGGCGGTTATGTCACCGGCCCCGGTGGCCTGGCCGCGCGCATGAGCGGCGCGCCGCTGATCATCCACGAGCAGAATGCCGTGGCCGGTACCGCCAACCGCAGCCTGGTGCCATTTGCCAGCCGCGTCTGCGAAGCCTTCCCGAATACCTTCGGCAACAGCGACAAGCGCCGCACCACCGGCAACCCGGTGCGTGAAGAGCTGTTCCTGGAAACCCCGCGTGATTCGCTGCGCAATCGCCAGCCGCGTTTACTGGTGTTGGGCGGCAGCCTGGGCGCCGAACCGCTGAATAAATTACTGCCCGAAGCGCTGGCGCTTGTAGCAGCCGAGCTGCGTCCTGAAGTGTTCCATCAGGCCGGCAAGCAACATGATGCAATTACTGCTGAACGCTATCGCGCAGTTGACGTCGAAGCGCAGGTCGCGCCGTTTATCAAGGACATGGCGCGGGCGTATGCCTGGGCCGATCTGGTCGTGTGCCGGTCCGGCGCGCTGACCGTCAGCGAACTGGCCGCCGCCGGCCTACCAGCGTTCCTGCTGCCGCTGCCGCACGCGATCGATGATCACCAGACCCGTAATGCCGATTATCTGGCCAGTGCCGGTGCTGCCGTACTGCTGCCACAACGCTCCACTGACGCCGCCAAGCTGGCCGCGCAGCTGACCGAGGTTTTGATGCACCCCGAACAACTCACTCAAATGGCGCAGACGGCTCGTCGTCTGGCCAAGCCCGATGCAACCTGCACCGTTGTCGATATCTGCCTGGAGGTGGCTCGTGGCTAAGTCTCCCGCCGCTGCACGCTCGGAAATCCGTCGTATGCGCCGCATTCGCCGTATCCACTTCGTCGGCATCGGTGGTGCCGGCATGTGCGGTATCGCCGAAGTGCTGCTCAACCTCGGCTATGAAGTATCCGGCTCCGACCTCAAGGCTTCGGCCGTGACCGAGCGCCTGGAGCACTTCGGTGCACAGATCTTTATCGGCCACCGCGCCGAGAACGCCGAACAGGCCGACGTGCTGGTGGTGTCCAGCGCGGTCAATACCAGCAACCCGGAAGTCGCCACTGCCCTGGAGCGTCGTATCCCGGTAGTACCGCGTGCCGAGATGCTCGCTGAGCTGATGCGTTATCGCCACGGCATCGCCGTCGCCGGCACCCATGGCAAGACCACCACCACCAGCCTGGTGGCCAGCGTGCTGGTGCAAGCCGGGCTAGACCCCACCTTTGTGATTGGCGGACGCCTGAACAGTGCCGGTGCCAATGCCCGGCTGGGACAGGGCGATTACATCGTGGTGGAGGCCGACGAGTCTGACGCCTCGTTTCTGAACCTGTTGCCGGTGATGGCTGTGGTCACCAACATCGACGCCGACCACATGGAAACCTATGGGCATGACTTCGGTCGGCTCAAGTCCGCATTTGTTGATTTTCTGCACCGCATGCCGTTTTACGGCACCGCTATTTTGTGCACCGACGACCCGGCCGTGCGCGACATCGTGCCGCAAGTGACTTGCCCCATCACCAGCTACGGCTTTGAAGAGGGCGCGCAGGTTCGCGCGGTCAATGTGCGCGCGGTGGACGGGCAAATGCATTTCACCGTGCAGCGGCGCAACGGCGTGGTGTTGTCAGACCTGGAGGTGGTGCTGAACTTGCCGGGCCGCCACAACGTGCTCAACGCCTTGTCCGCCATTGCGGTGGCGGTGG
>JBIHZW010000156.1:0-8312 GCA_044240245.1 Pseudomonas sp.
CCAACGATAGCTGCACATGCTCCACATCCGTAGAGAACGCGCGCGCCAGGGTCGGGAAGCTCGGCAGGTAAAAGTCGATGGCCAGCGGGCCAAAAGCGCTTAACGCGCCGAGAATCAACAGAAGACATAACGGCATGGGTGTCCAGAGAGGTAATAACAGATGGCGCCGTTGTAGCCCGGGCAAGCCCCGGGCTACGGCTTGCCCCCGCTAGCAGGGGCAGTAGCTCAAGCCGGCGTGTCGGCCTTTTTCCGGCCTTTGCCGATTTTCTCTGCCAGCGATTCCACCAGCAGGTAGAACATCGGGATCAGGAAGATCGCCAGGAAAGTCGCCGCCATCATCCCGCCGATCACCCCGGTACCGATCGAGTGACGGCTGGCCGAGCCTGCGCCCGAGCTGATCGCCAGCGGTACAACACCGAGAATAAACGCCAGCGAGGTCATGATGATCGGGCGGAAACGCAGGCGCGAAGCCTCCAGCGCCGACTCGAAGATGCCCATGCCCTGGTGCCGGCAAATCACAGCGAACTCGACGATCAGAATGGCGTTCTTCGCTGCCAGACCAATCAGGGTGACCAGGCCGACCTGGAAGTACAGGTCGTTCTCGATACCGCGCAGCCACACTGCGAGAATCGCGCCGAACACCGCAAACGGCACTGCCGTGACCACCGCCAGCGGCAGGGTCCAACGCTCGTACTGCGCGGCGAGGATCAGGAACACCATGATCAGACCGAAGATAAAGGCACTGCTGCCCGAACCTTGCGAGGCCACTTCCTGGAAGGCCGAGCCGGTCCAGCCGATGCTGTAATCGCTGCCCAGCACTTCCTCCGCCACTTCCTGAATCGCGCTCAGGGCCTGACCGGAGCTGAAGCCAGGTGCCGGCCCGCCAAGGATCTTCGCCGCCGGGTAGACGTTGAAGCGTGCATAGGTATCCGGGCCGAGAATCCGCTCGACCTTGACCAGACTGGCCAGCGACACCAGCTCGCCACTGCCCGCGCGCACATAGACCTGGGACAAGTCTTCCGGCTTGCTGCGGAACTCCGCTTCGGCCTGCAGGCTGACCTGGAAGGTACGCCCATACAGACTGAAATCGTTGACGTAGTAGCTGCCGAACGTCGCCTGCATGGCGGTGAATACATCATTCACTGCCACACCCAGGGCGCGTGCCTTGGTCCGGTCGAGGTCGATAAAGTACTGCGGCACGTTGGCGCTAAAGGTGCTCTGCACCCCAGCCAATTCAGGGCGCTTGGCCGCAGCGGCGAGGAAGGCCTGAACCTTCTCGGCCAGCTGCGCGGTGGTGCCGCCGCTGCGATCCTGGATATAGCCTTCAAAACCGCCGGTGGTGCTCATACCGGTAATCGGCGGCGGGTTGAAGCTCATCACCACGCCGTCTTTCTGCGACGCACCCATGCCCATGAATTCACCGGTCAGGTTGCGCGCGTCCAGTTCGGGCGTAGTGCGCTCGCTCCAGTCTTTCAGCGGCACGAAGGACACCCCGGCGCTGCTACGGGTGCCGAAGGTCAGCACGTCGAAGCCGGCAAAGGTCACCACATCCTGCACTGCGGGGTGCGCCATCAATTGCTGGGTCACGTCACCGGTAAGCTTCTCGGTACGGGTCAGCGAGGCGGCGGGCGGCAGGAAGTAGGCGTTGATCACATAACCCTGATCTTCGTTGGGCACCAGGGAGCTGGGCACGCGGTTGAACAGCACCACCATCAGCGCAATCATCGCGCCGAACAGCAGCAAACCCACCGCCGAACGTTTGAGGAAGAAGCGCACGCCGGCGGTGTAGCCGCTGGTCAGTTTGTCGAAAACCCGGTTAAAAGCGCGGAACGGCGCCGCCGGTTCGTGATGCCCAGGCTTGAGCAGCAAGGCGCAGAGAGCCGGGCTCAGGGTCAGGGCGACGATGCCAGAGATCACCACCGACACGGCAATGGTGATGGCAAACTGTTTATACATCTCCCCGGCCAGGCCGCCGAGGAAGCCCACCGGCACGAATACCGCGCAGAGCACCAGCACGATGGCGATGATCGGCCCGGTCACTTCCTCCATGGCCTTGATGGTCGCTTCGCGCGGACCGATCTTGTCGGTGGCCATCACCCGCTCGACGTTTTCGATCACCACAATGGCGTCATCGACCACGATACCGATGGCCAGCACCATGCCGAACAGAGTCAGCAGGTTGATGGAGAAGCCGAGCATGTACATCCCGGCGAAAGTGCCGACCAGCGAAACCGGAATCGCCAGCACCGGGATCAGCGTGGCGCGCCAGTTCTGCAGGAAGATAAACACCACCAGCACTACCAGGATCAGGGCTTCGAAGAAGGTGTGGATCACCTCCTTGATCGATACCTGAACGAATTTGGTGGTGTCGTACGGCACCTTGTAGGTCATGCCGCTGGGGAAGTTCTTCGACAGCCGCGCCAGCGTATTGCTCACTGCCTCGGCAGTGTCCAGGGCATTCGCGCCGGGCTGCAGATACACGCCGAAAGCGGCGTTCTGCTGGCCGTTGAGCGAGGTCATCAGCGAGTAGTCCTGGGCACCCAGCTCGATCCGCGCGACATCCTTGAGCAGCAGGCTGGCGCCGGTGTCGTCGGTACGCAGAATGACGTTTTCAAATTCTTTCGGATCGGTGAAACGGCCCTGGGTGGTCACCGTGTAGGTGAAGTCCTGCTCCTGCTTGAGCGGCTGCTGGCCAAAGCTGCCGGCGGCGAACTGCGAGTTCTGCTCACGGATCGAATTGACCACATCGGTCGGCGTCAGGTTGTACTGCGCCAGCTTGTCCGGACGCAGCCAGATGCGCATGGAATAGTCTTTCGAGCCGAACTGACTGACATCACCCACACCTGGCAGGCGCTTGAGCTCGTCGATCACGTTGATCAGCGCGTAGTTGCTGATATACACCGGGTCGCGCGAGCCATCCGGCGAATACAGGGTCACGACCTGAAGAATGTCCGAGGACTTCTTCTGCACCTTGACGCCCTGTCGGCGTACTTCTTCCGGCAGTTTGGCCAGCGCAGCTTGCACTCGGTTGTTGACGTCGATGGTGGCCTGGTCAGGGTCGCGGCCCACTTCGAAGTACACCGACAGGCTCATGGCGTTGCCGCCGGAGTTGGACTGCTGGTAGATCATCCCCTCGACACCGTTGATCGACTGCTCCAGCGGCGCGGCCACTGTTTCCGCAATCACCTGGGCGCTGGCACCGGCGTAGCTGGCGCTGACCGACACTTGCGGCGGAAGAATCTGCGGGTACTGAGCGATCGGCAACGAGCGCATGGCCATCAGGCCAGCCAGCACGATGATGATCGAGATGACCGCGGCAAATACCGGGCGGTCGATAAAGAAGCGTGAAATCACCGGGAACGCTCCTTAGGATTGGCTGGCAGCTGGGGCGGCAACTTTTACCGGGCTGTCCGGACGCACTTTCGGCAGGCCCTCGACGATCACCCGGTCACCGGCGTTGATGCCGGAAACAATCACCCAACGGCCTTTGGCCGTGTGCCCGGTGGTGACCTGACGCATACGCGCCACACCGCCTTCATCCACCACATACACAAAGGTACCGGCCGGACCCTGGGCAATCGCGCGCTCAGGCAGGGTCATGGCATTGGGGATGCTCAGACCTTTGACCTGCACACTGACGAACTGGCCAGGCAACAGCGTCTGATCCGGGTTAGGCACCACGGCGCGAGCGCTGACGGTGCCGGTGCCGCGATCCACCAGACTGTCGGTGAAATCCACCTTGCCTTCCAGCGGGTAGATGCTGCCGTCACCGAGCTTGATCTGCACACTCATCTTGCCGTCTGCCGGCAGCACCAGGCTGCCGTTCTGCAGGCCGCTGCGCACGCTTTCCACATCAGAATCCGGCGCGGCGAAGTTGACGTAGATCGGGTCCAGCTGGGTGATGTTGCTCAGCAGGCTGGCACTTGGATCGCCGGCCACCATCAGGCTGCCTTCCGAGACAGTTTCCTTGCTGGTGATCCCGGAGATCGGCGCTTTTACCGTGGTGTAGTCGAGGTCGATCTGCTTGGACTGCACCTCGGCCTCGGCGGCCTGGATATTCGCCTTGCTCTGCTCGAAGTTGGAGACGGCATTGTCCAGCTCGCTCTCGCTGGCAAAGCCCTTCTTCTGCAACTCGCGGATACGCTTAAGGTCACGCTCGGTCTGCCGATAGCGCGCCTGCTCCTGCGCCAGCGCGCCCTTGGCGCGGCTCAGCGCGGCCTGGTAGGTGCGCGGATCAATGCGGAACATCACCTGGCCCTGCTTGACCTGGCTACCTTCCAGATAGGTACGTTCCTGCAGGATGCCACTGACCTGGGCCCGCACCTGCACTTCACGAAAACCAGCAGTACGCGCGGAGTACTCAAGCTCCAGCGGCAATGCTTCGGCCTTGACGGTCTCTACCACCACCTCAGGAGCTGGCGGAGCATCGGCGGCAAACAGCGGGGCGGCCAGAATAGCCAACAGCAAGGAACCGGCAGTGACCGGCAGACGACGGGGAAAAAACATGGGTGTCTCCGAATAAACGCGGGGCGCAACGTTTGAGACCGGCAATGCTAGTTACATACACAAGTGTTTGTAAATAGAACATTACCCTTAAGTTCATTACACTTTGTGCTCAGCCTAGCCAGAAATACGCCTGCTGCCATGCGCCGAACCAAAGAAGAAGCCGAAAAAACCCGCTGCGCCATCCTCGAGGCGGCCGAAACCTTGTTCCTGGAAAAAGGCGTAGCGCACACCAGCCTGGAGCACATTGCGCGGCATGCTGGAGTGACGCGCGGCGCGGTGTATTGGCACTTTGCCAACAAGGCCGATCTGTTCAACGCCATGCTCAATCAGGTACGTCTGCCGCCGGAACAGCTGGCCGAACGCATGCGCGGCTGCCCCGAGCACGACCCGCTGCAGACCCTACGCGAGTTGTGTATCGAGGCCATCGAGAACCTGGCCCGCGAGCCGCAGAAGAAACGCATTTTCACCATCCTGCTGCGCAGGTGTGAGTTCACCGAAGAACTGCGCGAGGCCGAAGAGCGCCAAGAAGCCTTTATCAACCTGTTTATCGCACTCTGCGAGCAGCAGTTCAGCACGCCGTCAGTCCGCCTGCGCCTGCATCCCGGGCTGACACCGCGCCTGGCCGCGCGTACCGTGCATGCGCTGCTGATCGGCTTGTTCTACGACTGGTCGCGCGACCCCAATCTGTTTGACCCGCTCAGCGACGCCGCGCCGATGATCGATGCCTGTTTTCGCGGATTAATCCGCGACTGGCCAAACCCTGCCGTGCTTACGCCAGGCTGACGCCGTAGCCCTGCTCGACGATGGCGACCATCAGCTGATCGACCGGCACACTGCTGCTCACCCGCACTTCGCCACCGGGAAACTTCACTTTCACATCAGCCGCCGGGTCACACGCCAACAGCGCCTCGGTGATGGTCTTGACGCAACCCTGGCAAGTCATGCCATCGACCCGGAATGCGTGAACCTGAGAAACCTGCATAAACAACCTCCTGAATAAATAAACCGCCATGGTAAACGGATAGATGCAGTGTTGGGCCTGTCATAAGGGCAAGGTCAAGTGATAATACGGCTTGACCTTGCCAGCATGGCAAGGTTGATCCTGTGCTGGAACTCAATAGAGGACCACCCATGTCCAGCCTCACTACCTTCAATCTGCCCATCAGCGGCATGACCTGCACCAGCTGCGCCGGGCGGGTCGAACGCGCTCTGGCCAAGGTGGCCGATGTCGCCAGTGTCAGCATCAACCTGGCCAGTGAACAAGCGCGAGTCGAAGCGCCCGCTGACAGCCTGGAACAGCTGGTCAATGCCGTCAGTGCTGCCGGTTATCAGGTGCCCAGCGAGCGCCTGGAGCTGAATCTCGAAGGCATGTCCTGCGCCAGCTGCGCGGGGCGTATCGAACGCGCCTTGGCGCAGCAGCCGGGGGTGCTCGCGGTCAGCGTCAACCTGGCCAGCGAGCGGGCGCAGCTGCAGGTGCTGCGTGGCACTGATCACAGCGCCCTGCTGCAGGCCGTCAGCCAGGCCGGCTACCGCGCCAGCGTGCTGGACGATGCAACCCAAGCCCAACCAACGGCTGAGCGACATCTACAGCGCGAGCGCTGGGCCCTGCTGCTGGCGATTGTGCTGACCGTACCGCTGGTCATTCCCATGCTCGTCGAACCCTTTGGCCTGCACTGGATGCTACCGGCCTGGCTGCAGTTCGCCTTGGCTACGCCGGTGCAATTTATCTTCGGCGCGCGCTTCTACCGCGCGGCCTGGAGCGCTCTGCGCGCCCGTGCCGGAAATATGGATCAGCTGGTGGCCATCGGCACTAGCGCCGCCTACGGCCTGAGCTTGTATCAGTGGGCGGTAAGTCCGGCCAGCAGCATGCCGCATCTGTATTTCGAGGCCTCGGCGGTGATCATTGCGCTGATCCTGCTCGGCAAATACCTGGAAAGCCGCGCCAAACGCCAGACCAGCAGCGCCATCCGCGCCCTGCAGGCGCTGCGTCCGGAACGCGCCCTGCGCCTGCGCGATGGCGTCGAGCAATGGGTGGCGCTGGGCGAGCTACAACTGGGCGATGCCATCGTAGTCAAACCCGGCGAACGCTTCCCGGTCGACGGCCTGGTTCGCGAAGGCCAAAGCCATGCTGACGAAGCGCTGATCAGCGGCGAAAGCCTGCCGCAGCCCAAACAGCCGGGTGACAGCGTGACTGCCGGGGCGATTAACGGCGAAGGCCGTCTGCTGGTCGAAACCACTGCCCTCGGTGCGGAAACCGTGCTGTCACGCATTATTCGTCTGGTCGAAGATGCTCAGGCGGCGAAAGCGCCGATCCAGAAACTGGTGGATAAAGTCAGCCAGGTCTTCGTGCCCAGCGTACTGCTGATCGCCCTGGCTACCTTGCTCGGCTGGCTGCTGCTTGGCGCGGGCATCGAAACCGCGTTGCTGAATGCCGTGGCTGTGCTGGTAATCGCCTGCCCCTGCGCCCTCGGCCTGGCCACGCCCACGGCAATCATGGCCGGCACAGGGGTGGCGGCGCGCCACGGTATTCTGATCAAGGATGCCGAAGCCCTGGAAATCGCCCATTCGGTGACCCTGGTGGCCTTCGACAAGACCGGCACCCTGACCTCTGGCGCGCCACGCATCGCTCATCTGCGCGCGGTCGATGGCAATACAACTCAGCTGCTGCAACTGGCCGGCGCCCTGCAGCGCGGCAGCGAACATCCGCTGGCCAAGGCGGTATTGGATCAGTGCACAGAGCAGCAACTGCCCCTCACAGAGGTCAGCAACAGTAAGGCGTTGGCCGGGCGCGGTATCGCCGGGCAGATCGGTGAGCGGCAACTAGCCCTGGGCAACAAACGTCTGCTGGAAGAACACTTCCTGCACCACGACGAACTGGCCGCCAACGCCCTGGCCTGGGAAGCCGAAGGCCGCACCCTGTCTTGGCTGCTGGAATTGGCGCCGCAACCGCAGGTGCTGGGTCTGTTCGCCTTTGGCGACACGCTCAAGCCAGGCGCTGCCGAGGCCATCGCCGCGCTGACCGCGCAAGGCATCGAAAGCCATCTGATCAGCGGCGATAACCCCGGCAGCGTCAAGGCTGTGGCCGAGGCCCTGGGCATCAGCGCGGCGCATGCCGAAGTGCTGCCGGCGGACAAAGCGGCGATCATCACTGAGCTGAAGAAAAACGCGGTGGTGGCCATGGTCGGCGACGGCATCAACGACGCGCCAGCGCTGGCGGCCGCCGATGTCGGCATCGCCATGGGCAGTGGCACCGATGTGGCCATGCACGCCGCCGGCATCACCCTGATGCGCGGCGACCCGCGCCTGGTGGCCGACGCCCTGGATATCAGCCGGCGCACCTACAACAAGATCCGCCAGAACCTGTTCTGGGCCTTCGCCTATAACCTGGTCGGCATTCCGTTGGCGGCCGCCGGCCTGCTCAACCCGATGCTCGCGGGCGCGGCCATGGCGCTGTCCAGCGTCAGTGTGGTGAGCAATGCGTTGCTGCTGAAAACCTGGAAACCCAAGGACCACGAATAAGCCGCAGGGCAGGAGAAAACGATGAATATCGGCCAAGCCGCCAAGAAAACCGGCCTTAGCGCCAAGATGATTCGCTACTACGAAAGTATTGACCTGCTGCCTGAAGCCGGCCGCACCGACAGCGGCTACCGCCAGTACAGCCAGCAGGACCTGCACCGCCTGGCGTTTATCAAACGCTCGCGCGATCTGGGCTTCTCCCTGGCTGAAGTCAGCCAGCTACTGGCCCTGTGGCAGGACCGCCAACGCGCCAGCGCCGACGTCAAAGCCCTGTCCGCTGCGCATATCGC
>JBIHZW010000131.1:0-9510 GCA_044240245.1 Pseudomonas sp.
TCGCCGAACTGGAACGCAAGATCAGCGAACTCAGCGGCCTGCGCGACACGCTCAGGGATTTGATGGACAACTGCCAGGGCAACGACCGCCCGGACTGCCCGATCCTCAAGGATCTGGAGTCCGGCTGCTGTCATTGACGGCTTAGATCGCCTGCTGCAACGCGCGGCAGTTCACGGCGAAATGATCGGCCAGCTCCGGCCAGGGGTTTTCCGCCAGGTTGACCAGCACGCTGCGCGCCCCGGCCGCGCGGGCGCATTCCAGGTCAAAGCGGTAATCGCCAACCATCACCAGCTCGCTCGGCGCCACCTGCCAGGTTCTGGCGAAATGCAGCAGCCCGCCAGGGTCGGGCTTGGGCGGCGCTTCATCGCGGCCAATCACGTCCTGCACGGCAAAACAGTCATCCAGACCGATGGCGCGCAGGGTCAGCAGCGCCAGTTCATGGGCATTACGGGTGAGGATACCGAGGCGGCAACCACGGCCGTGCAGCTCACGCACCAGCTCAATCGCCCCAGGCGCAGGCTCGGCGGTCAGCGCCAGTTCGCGCTCATGCTCCAGCAGCCAGGCATGTTTAGCCGCAGCCACCGCCTCGGGCAGCCCGGCCAGATGGCCGAGGATGTCGTCTTCCAGCGGAATATCCAGCGCCCGCTTGATTGCCTCGAAGTCGTGCACCGCCAGGGTCAGGGTGCCATCCATATCGAACACCCAATGACGGACTGCGCTCAGACTCACTTCCAGTCCTCACGCACGCGAGTCAGCCCCTCTTGCGCCACCGAGGCCACCAGTTGGCCCTGGCGATTGAAGATGCTGCCACGGGAGAAACCACGGGCGTTGCCGGCCCAGGGGCTGTCCATGCTGTACAGCAGCCAGTCGTCCATACGCAGGTTGCCGTGGAACCACAGCGAATGGTCGAGGCTGGCGACCTGCATAAACTTCTGGAACACCGACACACCATGGGGCTGCATCGAGGTGGTCAGCAGGTTGAAATCGCTCGCGTAGGCCAGCAGCAGCTTGTGCAGTTGCGGCTCGTCCGGCAGCGGCGCGGCAGCACGGAACCACACATGTTTGATCGGCTCGCACGGCTTGGGCGCGAAGGGATTGATGCGCGTCACCGGGCGAATTTCGATGGGTTTGTCGCTGGTAGCACGCTCACGCATACGCTCTGGAATCATCGCCTCGACCATGCGCGCCAGCTCGGTTTCCGACTTCAGCTCTTCCGGCCCCGGCACTTCCGGCATCGGGTTCTGGTGATGAAAGCCTTCTTCATCGATCTGGAACGACGCGCTGCAGGTAAAGATCGGCTTGCCCTTCTGGATCGCCGTCACCCGCCGCGTGCTGAAACTGCCGCCATCGCGCACCCGATCCACCTGATAAACCACCGGCAACGTGGCGTCGCCCGGGCGCAGGAAGTAGCCGTGCATGGAATGCACATGGCGCACTGCATCCACCGTCTGGCTGGCCGCCGAGACGCACTGGCCCAGCACCTGGCCGCCAAACAGCTGGCGAAAGCCAAGGTCCTGGCTGACGCCGCGGAATAGATTCTCTTCGATGGTTTCCAGGGTCAGCAGGGCGACCAACTCATTCAACACCTGACTCATGCATGCTCTCCTGTAAACGCAGTGGGGCGAGATGGTAAAGACTTTGCCAACGCTTGTCGGCCCGACTGAAAGATGGATGCGGACAATAATGGCAGCATTCTAGGGTCTGTTCCCGTTTCATCGCGAGCCGCGTTGCCGCGAGAAAGCCCCCCCGGTTAGGCGCAGGACGCAGGTAATGGTTATTCCCTTGCCAAGTCCTGCAACAACAGCGGGGGGCCTTTCCCGCGCAACCCAAAGGGCCGGGCCTGTTTTTGCGCGATGCTGCGTTTCTCGTCGCTTATTTGGAACAACCAAACCGCGCTCCTCGTGCCTTGCCTCGCGCAAAAACAGGCTCCGGCGCGACCGCGAATGAAACGGGAACAGACCCTACCAATCGGCCGCCGAGCTTGAGCGTAAGCAGAGCCTGCCGCCATACTTCGACCACTTCCGCTCGAGCCCGCCACCATGCGCCTGCCGCTGGTCTATCACGACGATTACAGCCCGCCCTTCCCGGCCAACCACCGCTTCCCCATGGAGAAGTTTCGCCTGCTGCGCGATCACCTGGTGGACAGTGGCCTAACCACCGACGCCGAGCTGCTGCGCCCTGAACTGTGCTCAACAGACGTACTCGCCCTGGCCCATTGCCCGGCCTATATCGAGCGCTTTGCCAGCGGCGAACTGGCGTATGAAGAGCAACGCCGCCTCGGCCTGCCCTGGAGTGCAGCCCTGGCGCAGCGCACCATTCGCGCCGTGGGCGGCTCGCTGCTGGCGGCCGAGCAGGCCCTGCAACACGGCCTGGCCTGCCACCTGGCCGGCGGCACCCACCATGCGCATTACGATCATCCGGCCGGCTTCTGCATCTTCAACGACCTGGCGGTGATCAGTCAGTACCTGCTGGCCAGCGGCAAGGCTCAGCGTGTGCTGATTTTCGACTGCGACGTGCACCAGGGCGATGGCACCGCGCGCCTGCTGGAAAACACCCCGGAGGCGATCACCGTCTCGCTGCACTGTGAAAAGAACTACCCGGCGCGCAAGGCCACCAGTGACTGGGATATCCCCCTGCCCAATGGCATGGGTGATGCCGAGTACCTGGAGGTGGTGGATGACACCCTCAACTACCTGCTGGCGCTCTATCAGCCGGATATCGTGCTCTACGACGCCGGGGTTGATGTGCACCAGCACGACGCCCTCGGCTACCTCAACCTGACTGACGCAGGCATCGCTGCCCGTGACGCAGCCGTACTCAACCACTGCCTGGACCGTGATATCCCGGTGGTAGGGCTGATCGGCGGCGGCTACGACAAGGACCGCATGGCCCTGGCCAGGCGCCACGGCATACTGCATCACAGCGCAGCAAAGGTCTGGCAGACGCGCGGGCTGGGATAAAACCAGAACACGCGCTGTCACATCGCGCATCTCCACGATCAAGGAACTTCGCCCTATGCACGGAAGACTCAAAACACTGCTGACCGCACTCGCACTTGCCACCTGCACTGCCGCCCAGGCAACAGACAAACTGCAGTCGCTGGTAGACGAAACCATCCGCCCGGTTATGCAGGAATACGACATCGCCGGCATGGCCGTGGCGATCAGCCACAACGGCCAGGCCCACTACTTCAACTATGGCGTTGCACGCCTGGACGACCAGCAACCGGTAACCAGCGACACCCTGTTTGAAATCGGCTCACTCAGCAAACCCCTCACCGCCACCCTCGCCGCCCTGGCGCAGACCACCGGCAAGCTGACCCTCGCCGACAGCGCCGGCCAGCACTGGCCCGAGCTGCGCGGCAGCCAACTGGAACACGCCAGCCTGCTCAACCTCGGCACCTACACCGCCGGTGGGCTGCCGCTGCAGTTCCCCGACAACGTGACCGACCCGGCTAGCATGCTCGCCTATTACCGTCAGTGGCAGCCCGAGCATATCCCCGGTACTCACAGACGCTATTCCAACCCCAGCATCGGCCTGCTCGGCATGCTCGCTGCCAAGAGCATGGGCCAGCCGTTCCCCACGCTGATGGAGGGCACGCTGTTCCCCGCGCTCGGCATGTCGCACAGCTATATCCAGGTACCGGCGGCGCAGATGCCGCGCTACGCCTACGGCTACAGCAAGGACAACCAGCCGCTACGGGTTACACCGGGGATGCTCGACGCCGAAGCCTACGGGGTGAAAACCAACGCCAAGGACATGCTGCGTTTTGTCCAGGCCAACCTCAGTCCTGCCGGCCTGAATGAGGACCTTCAGCGCGCCATCGCCATTACCCACAAGGGCTATTACCGCATCGGCGAGCTGACCCAGGGTCTCGGCTGGGAGCGTTACCCCTACCCGATCAGCCTGGAGCGCTTGCAAGCCGGCAACTCCCCTGCCATGGCCATGGAGTCGCAACCCGCGAAGCGTCTCGCGCCACCGGAACTTGAGTCGGGCAACAGCCTGTTTAATAAAACCGGCTCCACCGGCGGCTTCGGCGCCTACGCCGTGTTTGTCCCCAACCAGGACCTGGGCCTGGTCATGCTGGCCAACAAGAACTACCCCAACGCTGCCAGAATCAAGGCCGCCTACGCCATACTGAGCGCGCTGGATAAGCACGCCTCCACACACTGAATGGAATACCGTCATGGATGACTCCTTTGCCCTGAACAAAGCCAACTGGAACGAACGCGCCGCCTTGCATGCGGCCTCGCCCGATTACCAAACCCAGCTGTTTATCGCCTCGCCTGCGCATTTATCCGAGGTGGTGCGCTTTGATCTGCCCCGCCTCGGCGATATCAGCGGCCTGCGTGCAGTGCATCTGCAGTGCCATATCGGCACCGACACCCTGTCGCTGGCCCGTCTGGGCGCGCAGATGAGCGGCCTGGATTTTTCTGCTGCCTCGCTGGAGCAAGCCCGCCTACTGGCGAGCGCCTGCAACGCCAGCATCCAGTTCGTCGAAGCCTCGGTCTACGACGCTGCCAAGGTGCTCGGCGAGCAATCGTTCGACCTGGTCTACACCGGCATCGGCGCGCTGAACTGGTTGCCGCATATCGATGACTGGGCGCGCAATGTCGCCGCCCTGCTCAAGCCCGGCGGGCGCCTGTTTCTGCGCGAGATGCATCCCGTACTGATGACGCTCGACCAGGACTGCCAGGATGCCCTGCAGATGATCCACTCCTACTTTGAACACAGCGAGCCGCAGGTCTGGAATGACGAGTACAGCTATGTGGCAAGCGACAGCAAGCTGACCGCCACCACCACCCACGAATGGAACCACGGCCTGGGCGAAATCATCACGGCGCTGCTGCGCCACGGTATGCGCCTGACCGCCCTGGAAGAACACACCAGCCTGCCCTGGGACGCCCTGCCGGGCCAGATGAGCCTGGGTGAAGATGGCGAGTGGCGGCTAAACAACCAGCCGGAAAGGCTGCCGCTGAGCTATACGCTGCAGGCGGTAAAGGTCGGGTAAAACCATAGGATGGCGTTGAGCGTAGCGATAGCCATCCCACGCGCTGGAAACCTCGCCAACGAACCCGCCCCAGACTCGGGGGTCTAACGCACTGATGGGATCGCGGCCGAGCAAACCCGGAGCTTGTTCAAGCCGGCGACGAGGTTACGATCCAGACAGGGGCTAGGTCACCCCGTCTTCTTGCACAGGCGCAAGGCAGTCTCAAGGCCCTCGGCTGCGGCGTGATTGACGCCATGGCAGCACGCCTGAGCGATCAGGTTTTTGCTGGTCGCCTGGATCTCTGCTGCGCAGCGCACTCTTTGCCAAGGAGATTCACCTATGGTCATTCACTACCGGGTCGCCGGCCATCTCGCCTGCGGGCACCATGGCAACAACCTCAGTTCCACCACCGAACTAACTCAGGTGAAATGCCGCAGCTGCCGCGGCACCGAGGTGTTTAAGGAAAACCGCACAACCGCGCGCAACGCGGCGCGAAGAGCCGCACGCAAAGCCAAGATCGCCCACGCGAGCAATGACTGGCGCGCATCCTGGCAACAGCGGCTCACCGACCTGCCGGGGCGGCAGCGGCTACCCAGGGGCTTCGGCGGGCAGCCTTTTGTCTAGCCGCCCGCTTGCTTAAGACGCCGTTGAGCCGACAGAAGCTGGCCCGGCCTTAAGCCCGGGCGCTTCACTCTAGGGTTCTACCCCGCCAACACCTTATCCAGCGCCTGTTCCAGAGTCGCCACGGTGCGTTCGATATTGCCCAGCTTGTCCAAGCCGAACAGGCCCAGACGGAAGGTCTGGAAGTCTGCTGGCTCATCGCACTGCAGCGGCACGCCCGCTGCAATCTGCAGGCCCTGGGCGGCGAATTTGCTACCGTTCTTGATGCTCGCGTCGGTGGTGTAACAGACCACCACCCCCGGTGCTTCGAAGCCTTCGGCGGCGACGCTTTTAAAGCCTTTGCTGGCCAGTAATGCGCGCACGCGATCACCGAGTTCCTGCTGCTGGCTGCGTACGGTGGCAAAGCCGAGGGCCTTGGCCTCGAACATGGCATCGCGGAAACGCGCCAGGGCATCGCTGGGCATGGTGGCGTGGTAGGCGTGGCCGCCCTGCTCGTAGGCCTGCATGATCTGCAGCCACTTCTTCAGGTCGCAGGCAAAGCTGGTGCTCTGGGTGGCTTCGACGCGGGCCTGGGCCGCTTCACTCAACATGACCAGGGCGCAGCATGGCGAGGCGCTCCAGCCTTTCTGTGGGGCACTGATCAGCACGTCGATACCGCAGGCCTGCATATCCACCCAGAGCGTGCCGGAGGCGATGCAGTCGAGCACAAACAGGCCGCCGACCGCATGCACGGCATCCGCCACGGCGCGCAGATAGCCATCTGGCAGGATCATCCCGGAAGAGGTTTCCACATGCGGTGCGAACACCACCTGCGGTTTTTCGGCGGCGATAACTGCCAGCACATCGACCAACCGCGGCGGGGAGAACGCCGCCTGGCTGCCCTCGGCTAGCGGGCGAGCCTTGAGCACAATCGATTCAGAAGGGATCTGGCCCATCTCGAAAATCTGCGTCCAGCGGTAGCTGAACCAACCATTGCGCAGCACCAGGCACTTCTGCCCAGTGGCCAGCTGACGCGCCACCGCTTCCATGCCGTAGGTGCCGCTACCCGGCACGATGGCCACGGCATGAGCGTTGTAGACCTGCTTCAGGGTGCTGGAGATATCCTTCATCACACCCTGGAACGACTGCGACATATGGTTGAGAGAACGGTCGGTGTAGACCACCGAGTATTCGATCAGGCCATCGGGGTCGATGCTGGGATAGAGGTCTGACATATGCGGCTCCAGGGGCAAACAAGACTGACCCGTGACCCTGCCCGAAGCCTTGGCAAATAACAAGGTCACGGCGGCCTCGGTTAGAATGCACGCCCTTATTGCCCGCCCGATACCGCCATGACCAATCGCGCTCAACAGCCTTCCCCTCGCGTTGCCATTATCGGCGGCGGCCCCACCGGGCTGATGGCGGCCGAGGTACTGGCCCAGGGCGGCGTGCATGTCGATCTTTACGACGGCATGCCTTCGGTGGGGCGTAAGTTCCTCCTGGCCGGGGTCGGCGGCATGAATATCACCCATTCCGAGGCCAAGCCGGCCTTTGTCGCCCGCTATGGTCAGCGCCAGGCGGAAGTGGCCGAACTGCTGCAGGATTTTGATGCCGACGTCCTGCGCGCCTGGATTCATGGCCTGGGCATCGACACCTTTGTCGGTACTTCCGGTCGAGTATTCCCCACCGATATGAAAGCCGCACCGTTGCTGCGCGCCTGGCTCAAACGACTGCGCGAGCTGGGCGTACAGATCCATACCCGGCATCGCTGGCTGGGCTGGGATAACGCCGGCGCGCTGCGTATCGCCTCGCTCGCTGGCGAACACGCAGTAAATGTCGACGCCACCCTGCTGGCCCTGGGCGGCGGCAGTTGGGCGCGGCTGGGCTCGGACGGTGCCTGGGTGCCGCTGCTGCAAGAGCGTGGTGTGCAGATCGCGCCCTTGCAGGCGAGCAACTGCGGCTTTGATGTCAGCGCCTGGAGCCCCTTTCTGCGCGACAAGTTCGCCGGCGCGCCGCTAAAGAACGTCAGCCTTAACCTGGCCGGTGCAGCGCCGCGTCTTGGCGAATTTGTGCTGACTGCCAGCGGTATCGAAGGCAGCCTGGTGTATGCCCTGTCGGCAGCTATTCGCGAGACGATCAACCAGGATGGCAGCGCTACCGTGCACCTTGACCTGCTGCCGCAGACGCCGCTGGCTAAGCTGCAAGCGGCACTGAGCAAACCACGCGGCTCGCAATCGATGGCCAAACATCTGCATCGCCAGGCTGGTATCGACGGCGTCAAGGCCGCCCTGCTGCGCGAACTGGCCAGCGCGGCGGCCTTCAACGACCCATTGCAGCTGGCCGGCGCGCTCAAGGCCCTGCCGATCACGCTGATTCGCCCCCGGCCGCTGGATGAAGCGATCAGCACGGCCGGCGGCGTACCTTTCGAGCAACTGACTCCAGGGCTGATGCTCCAACAGCTGCCCGGCACCTTCTGCGCCGGGGAAATGCTCGACTGGGAGGCGCCCACCGGCGGTTACCTGCTGACCGCCTGCTTTGCCAGCGGCCGCCGCGCGGCCCAGGGCATGCTCGACTGGCTGCAACGCCCACTCTAATAAGCCTTCGCGCGCAATCTCAAGCGACTATGCTTGATTGACAGTTTGTTAGAACCGCCCCAGAGCGGTGCTCTTCCACGCGCACAGGTGCTCTCCAGCCGTGATCCCTCTAGTGGTCTGCGACGACTCGAACATGGCGCGCAAGCAGTTGATCCGCGCCCTGCCGCCCGAATGGCCAGTGACCATCAGCCAGGCCAGCAATGGCCAGGAAGCCCTGGCTGCGCTGCGCCAGGGGTTGGGCCAGGTAATGCTGCTGGACCTGACCATGCCAGTGCTGGATGGCTACGAAACCCTCGCCGCGCTGCGCGCCGAAGGCCTGGCCTGCAAGGTGGTGGTGGTTTCCGGTGACGTGCAGGAAGAAGCCGTAAGGCGGGTCAAGGAACTCGGTGCGCTGGCCTTTATCAAGAAGCCTGCCGACCCCGAGGTACTGCGCGCCACCCTGCTCGAGCTCGGCCTGTTCGACCCCAAGGCTACACCTGGCGCCATCGCCCAGGCGGCGGTGCTTGATGATCTGAAGGTGAATTTCCGCGATGCCCTGCGCGAGGTCACCAACGTCGCCATGGGCCGCGCCGCCGCACTGCTGGCCAAGGCGCTCGGGGTATTTGTGCAGTTGCCGGTGCCGCAGGTGAATATCTTCGAGGTCAGCGAGCTGCATATGACCCTGACCGATGCCATGCGCGGCGAGCGCCTGAGCGCGGTGTGCCAGGGTTTTATTGGCGACGGTATCGCCGGCGAGTCGCTGCTGCTGTTCCATGATTCAGAGGTAGCCGATATGGCGCGCCTGCTCGACTGGCAGCCGAAGGACGACCTGGAAACCTCGGAAATGCTCCTGGATCTGGCCAGCATCCTGATCGGCGCGTGCCTGGCGGGGATTGCCGAACAGATCGACGTGCGCTTCTCCCAGGGCCATCCGCAACTGCTTGGCCAGCACTCTTCCATCGAACGGCTGATCCACCTCAACCAGCGCCGCTGGAAAAAGACCCTGGCAGTGGAAATCAGCTACAGCCTGGAAGCGCACAATATCCACTTCGACCTGCTGCTGCTGTTTACCGAAGACTCGATCAAGCGCCTGACCAACAAGATCAACTACCTGATGAGTTAAGCCATGCCCGCACAGATAGATATCCAAGAAGTGCACTGGCTGCTCGATATCGTGCAGTGCATTGACGTCGGGGTGATCGTCCTCGACCGTCAGTACCAGGTGGAAGTGTGGAACAGCTTTATGGAAAACCACTCCGGCATGGGCCCGGATGAGGTGCACGGCAAAACCCTGTTCAGCCTGTTCCCGGAAATCAACGAAACCTGGCTACGGCGCAAGGTCGATAC
>JBIHZW010000253.1:0-5497 GCA_044240245.1 Pseudomonas sp.
GAGAAGATGCTCTCGGTCGGGGGCCTCGCCGCCGGCATGGCACACGAGATCAACAATCCGCTGGGGGCCATCCTGCACAACGTGCAGAACATCCGCCGGCGCCTGTCACCCGAGCTGGAAAAGAACCGCGAACAGGCCGAACAGGCTGGCATCTGCCTGGAAGCTATCGACCGCTACCTGAATGCCCGGGAAATCCCGCGCCTGCTCGACGGCATCCAGCAGGCCGGCAGCCGTGCGGCGAAGATCGTCAGTCATATGCTCAACTTCAGCCGCCGCAGCGACCGCCAACTCGCGCCCTGCCACTTGCCCGCGCTAGTCGATCAGGCGCTGGAAATCGCCAGCAATGACTTCGACCTGACCGAAAGCTTCGACTTCAAGAGCCTGAACATTCAGCGTGAGTTCGATGCCGACTTGCCCGCCGTGCCGGCCACCGCCAACGAACTGGAACAAGTGCTGCTCAACCTGCTGAAGAACGCCGCCCAGGCCATCCACCAGCGCGACGACAGCACAACTCCAGGGCAGATCACCCTGCGCGTACGCCTGGCCCCGCCCTGGGCGGAAATCCAGGTGGAAGACAATGGCGTCGGCATGCCCGAGTCGGTGCGCAAGCGCATCTTTGAGCCGTTCTTCACCACCAAGGAAGTCGGCCAGGGCACCGGGCTTGGCCTGTCTGTCTCCTATTTCATCGTCACCAACAACCACAAAGGGCAGATGGAAGTGCAGTCCAAAGCCGGCCAGGGCACCTGCTTCACCCTGCGCCTGCCCATGACCGCCGCCACCTCTGACACAGGTCTCTGAACATGGGCTACCGCCTCTCGAAAATCTACACCCGCACCGGTGATGCCGGCGAAACCGGCCTGGCCGATGGCCGCCGCGTGACCAAGGACCACCCACGGGTAGATGCCATGGGCGAGGTAGATACGCTGAACAGCCATATCGGCCTGCTGCTGGCCGACCTTGCCGAGCACGCCGCCCATTGCTCCGGATTGAATGAAATCATTGAGGTACTCGCGCCTTGCCAACACCGCCTGTTCGACCTCGGCGGCGAACTGGCGATGCCCGACTACCAGGCACTGCAGGCCCCGGAAATCGAACGACTGGAAGCCGCCATCGACCGCTGGAACGAAGAAGTCGGCCCGCTAGAGAACTTTATCCTGCCCGGCGGCTCGCGCCTGATTGCCCAGGCCCATGTGTGCCGCAGCCTGGCCCGCAGCGCCGAGCGCCGCTGCCAACACCTGAACGCCGTGGAGCCGATTCGCGGCGTCGGCCTGGCCTACGTCAACCGCCTGTCAGACCTGCTGTTTGTCGCCGCACGGCTGATCGCCAAACGCCAGGGGATCGATGAAGTGCTCTGGCAGGCGGCTGCCAAAGAGCCACACAACTAGAGCAGGCTAAGCTGGCTTTCGAAGCTACGCCGCTCGCCACTCAAAGGGTCGATAAAGCTCAGCCCCTTGGCTAACAGCTTCAGCGGTTTGCTGTAGTCATCCAAGGCATCCGGTGCATCGGTGACCTCGGGATAGAACGGGTCATTGAGGATCGGCGCGCCCAACGCGGCCAGATGCACGCGCAGCTGATGCTTCTTGCCCGTTACCGGATACAGCCGGTACAACCAGTGCTCGCCCAGGCGCTGGACGACCTCGATGCGGGTTTCAGTATTGGCCTCACCAGCCACTTCCCGCATGCGGAAGAACGGCTCAGCGCCTTCCAGCCGCGTCGCCCGCAGCAGCGGGAAATCCAGTTGTGGCAAAGCCGCCGCCAGCGCCTCGTAGCACTTGTCCATCTGCCGCAGGCGAAACAGCGCCTGGTACTGACCACGACTCTGCCGATTGGTGGAAAACAGCACCAGGCCGGCGGTGTGCCGATCAATCCGGTGCAGCGGCACCAGGTCGGCATTGCCCAGGCGCTTGGCCAGGCGCGCCTGCAGGGTCTGCTCGACGTATTCGCCGGCCGGCATCACCGGCAGAAAATGCGGCTTGTCGGCCACCAGCAAATGCTCATCGACATACAGCAGGGTTTCCTCGAAGGGAATCGGCGTCTCTGCCGGCACCTCACGAAAATAGTGCACCTTGAGCCCTTCGCGGTAAGCCGCCGCCATGCTGAGCGGCTGACCTTGCGCGTCCAGCACCCGCCCCCGGGCAATCCGCTCCTGCCACACCGCCGGGGCAATCGCCGGGAAGTGCGCACACAGACATTCGAAAACCGTCGCCCAGTTGCCACGCGGCAGATGCAGGGTACTGGGGCGCATATTCGAGGGGGAACGGGCTTCAACAGGCATGAACACACTCAACAGCCAGGCGGCGAAAAGACACAGGATAACTCAGGCCCGCGCTTAACCCGCGCCCGACGCAGGGTTCTGCAGAGACATGCGAAACAGCGCCGCCAGCAGATCGGATTGACTGACGATGCCCAGCAAGCGACGGTGGTCATCCACCACGGGCAGCCGATGCACGTCGCTATCCGTGAGCATCTGCAGCAGATAGGTCACCGGCCAGTCGGCGCGACAGGTCGGCGCCTGCCGGCGCATGCATTGGCTGACAGTCTGCGTATCGGTGTCGGCCAGCAACAGATCATGCAGGCTGAGCATGCCCTGCAATTCGCCCTGCGCGTTGAGCACCGGCATGGCGCTGAGCCGATGCTCATGCAGGCTCAAACGCGCCTCGGCAAGGCTGCTGTGCTCTGCCAGGGTCTGCACATCACGGGACATGATGTCGCCACAGCGCACTTCGCCAAAGCGCCGCTGATAAGCCCGCGCTTCGGTTTGCAGGAGAATCTCTTCCAGGTCTTCGCGGGAAATATCGAGCAACTCGCCACGCGCCTTGAGCACTGCATCCAGATCCGCCGGGGTGAAGCCCAGACGATCACGAGGGATCGGATCACGGGTCTTGTGCACATTGCCATGCTCAAGCGGACGATGTGGGTACTGCCGGCGCAAGACGTTATTGAACAGCAGCGCGATCAACAGCAGGCCAACGGAGTTCAGCCCAACCGGGTAGAGGGCGAAGTGATAACCCAGCTGGGCCACTTCCGGGCCGGCCAGCACCGCCGTCAGCGCCACCGCGCCACCCGGTGGATGCAGGCAGCGCAGGGCAAACATCCCGGCAATCGCCAAACCGCCAGCCAGCGCCGCTACCAGCGCGTCGTGACCGAGCCAGGTGGCGCAACTGACGCCGACAATTGCGGAGATCAGGTTGCCACCGAGAATCGACCAGGGCTGCGCCAGAGGGCTGGCCGGCACGGCAAACAGCAGCACCGCTGACGCGCCCATGGGGGCAATCAGCCAGGGGCTGGCACTGCCCAGCACCTCACGGCATAGCCAACCGCTGAACAGCAGGCCCAAAACCGCGCCCACGCAGCTGAGCACCCGCTCGCTCAGGCTGACCGCCATGGGCGCCGGCCAGAAGCCTTTCAACCATGTTTTGATGCCTTGCACCGTTAAACGCCCGCCTATCGCGCACCATTTGAGGGCGCGACTATAACGTTCTTTACCCACAGGCGGCCAACGGCGCTACTTACTCGGGCCAGAACGCGCGAATACCCGCCACGCCCTGGGCGCCGACCTGCCAGGCGCGCTCTACATCGGCAGGGATAACGCCGCCCAGCAGGTAGGCCGGCTGATTGAAGCCCTGCAGCAGCTCGGCAACCTGTGCCCAACCCAGCGGCTGCGCATCGGGATGAGTCTGAGTCGGCTGCACGGGTGACAGGGTGATGAAATCCACGCCCATCTGCGTGGCCAGCTCCAGCTCCTGCGCGCCATGGCAGGAGGCCGCCAGCCAGCGCTGCGGCGGAAACGGTCGGCCACCAGCGCTCAATTCGCGCAACTGCTGCGCCGTCAGGTGCCAGCCGGCAGCGGGAAAGTCGCCCAGCCACTCCAGTGGCCCCTTGAGCATCAGCTGCGCCTTGCCCGCACAGAGGCCGAGAGCATCCACGGCAATGTCGCGGTACTGCGCATCAAACATCGCCGGGGCGCGCAGTTGCAACAGACGGATGCCGCTCTTCAGGGCGGCCTGGATGCCGCGCAGCAGCTCAGGCCCACTCAGCCCCTCGGGGGTGATCAGATAACGCTCGGGCAACCGCGCCGCCGCAACAATCGGTCGATTAGCTGCAGGGAACTCATAATCGCCCAACTGCCGTGGGCTGACCCAGGCCAAGGGCTGACCTTCGGCGCCATGGGGCTCGCCGGTAAACGCCGAGACTTCCCAGACATCCAGCAGCACCTGCTTGTCCGGGTAATCGTGACGCACCTGAATCAGCGGCCGCGCGGCGCTGGGGCGAATGCCCAGCTCCTCTTCCAGCTCACGGGCCAGGGCTGCCTGCACCGTCTCGCTGGCCTCGACCTTGCCACCGGGAAACTCCCAAAGACCGCCCTGGTGCTTATCCTCGGGACGTTTGGCGAGCAGAATCTGCCCATCTACACCGCGAATAACCGCAGCGGCTACATGAATACGCTTCACGCCAGATGTTCCTCCTGAGCAACCTGGTACCAGCGCTGAAACGCCGGCCACTGATAGATCGTCTCGACATAGGCGGCAGCCTCTGCCGGCAGTGCCACCTGATAACTGCGCAGACGCGCTGCTACCGGGGCAAAGAACGCATCGGCCAGGCTGGGCTGACCAAACAGGAAGGCGCCCTCTTGGCCAAAGCGCTGTCGGCACTCGGCCCACAGGGCGCAGATGCGCTGGATATCGGCCATGGCATCAGCCGGAATTTCAGCCAGCGCCTGATTACGTTTGAGGTCCATCGGCAGATGGCTGCGCAGCGCGACAAAGCCGCTGTGCATCTCGGCGCAGGCACTGCGTGCCAGCGCGCGGGCAGCCCGGGCTTGCGGCCACAGCTGGGCAGCGGGAAAGCACTCGGCCAGATATTCGCCAATCGCCAGCGAATCCCAGATGGCGCCATCGTCACTGATCAGCAGCGGCACCTTGCCGGTCGGCGAGTGCTGCAAAATCCGCGCGCGGGTATCGGGGCGGTTCAGGGTAATCAGCTGTTCGGCATAGGGCGCGCCGGTCAGTTCCAGGGCCAGCGCCGCACGCAGCGACCAGGACGAATAGGTTTTGTCGCCGATAACCAGAGTAAGTGACATGGGCTGCGCTCGCTGCGGGAAGGTCGAATGACCTTAAAAGGCGACTCCCGCAATAGCAAATTCCCGTTGTTTATGGGGGCATAAACAACGGGAATGCGGGTCGTCAAACAGCAGGTCCGTGACGGATCAGGTGCGGTATTCGGCGTTGATCTTCACGTACTCGTGGGACAGGTCGGTGGTCCAGATGGTCTCGCTGCAACCGCCGCGGCCTAGCTCGATACGGATAGTGATCTCTTCCTTGGCCATCACGGCGGCGCCCTGCTCTTCGGTGTAGCTTGCGGCGCGACAGCCGCGGCTGGCGATGCACACGTCACCGAGGAATACGTCGATCAGGCTGACATCCAGTTGCGCCACGCCTGCACGACCCACGGCGGCGAGAATGCGTCCCCAGTTCGGATCAGAGGCAAACAGCGCGGT
>JBIHZW010000254.1:0-5479 GCA_044240245.1 Pseudomonas sp.
CGTCGAGGTGCTGCGCACCCTGAATGATCTGGGCGTGCAGACCGAAGCGCCGTTGGAAGTGGTGGTGTGGACCAACGAGGAAGGCTCGCGCTTTGCTCCCTGCATGATGGGCTCTGGGGTGTTTGCCGAGAAATTCACTCTGGAGGAAACCCTGGCCAAGCGTGACGCCGAGGGTGTCAGCGTCGGTGAGGCTCTGAACGCCATCGGCTACGCCGGCACTCGCGCGGTAACCGGGCATGCGGTGGGCGCCTATTTCGAGGCGCATATCGAGCAGGGGCCGATCCTCGAAGACCAAGGTAAAACCATTGGCGTGGTGCTCGGCGCGCTCGGGCAGAAGTGGTTTGATCTCAATCTCAAAGGCGTCGAGGCCCATGCTGGGCCAACGCCGATGCACCTGCGCAAGGATGCGTTGGTCGGCGCGGCGGCTGTGGTTGCGGCGGTCAACCGCGTTGCACTGGAGCATCAGCCGCACGCCTGTGGCACGGTCGGTTGCCTGCAGGCTTATCCCGGCTCGCGCAATGTGATTCCGGGCGAGGTGCGTATGACCATGGACTTCCGTCACCTGCAGCCGGCGCGGCTGGATTCGATGATCAGCGAGGTGCGAGGGGTGATCGAGACGACCTGCGCCAAACATGGCCTGAGTTTCGAGCTGACGCCGACCGCGGATTTTCCGCCGCTGTATTTCGATCAGGGCTGTGTCGAGGCAGTACGTGGCGCGGCGGCCGGGTTGGGGTTGTCGCATATGGATATCGTCAGCGGCGCCGGGCACGACGCGATCTTCCTTGCCGAGCTGGGCCCGGCCGGGATGATTTTTGTGCCGTGCGAGGGCGGCATCAGCCACAACGAGATCGAGAATGCCGCGCCGGCGGATCTCGCCGCTGGTTGTGCGGTGCTGCTGCGGGCCATGCTTGCGGCCTCCGTGGCGCTGGCCAAGGGCAAACTGGCGGCATGATTGGCTGAATCGCCGCAGCATTGTGGGCGGTGGTCATGGACGCGAGCTAAGGTTGCACGCCAAGCTTCGGCTTGTTTGTCCAATCCTAGGGAGTTGCCATGACTGTTGCTTACTGGTGTGTGTTGATTGCGCTGTTTCTGCCTTACCTGTCCACCGCCACGGCCAAGGCCGTCAGCGGCGGCTTCAACCCCAAGTACAACTATGATCCGCGTGCATTCTTGAACGGCCTCAGCGGCCTCGGCCGGCGCGCCAATAACGCCCAGCTCAACAGCTTCGAAGTCACTCCAGCGTTTTCCGCCGCGGTAATCATCGCCCACCTGGCTGGCGGTGCCGAGCAGTCGCTGATCGACCAGCTGGCGATGGCCTTTGTCGCCAGTCGCATCCTCTATTTCATCTGCTATCTGGCTGACTGGGCGCCGGTACGTTCGCTGGTGTGGTTCGTCAATATGGGCCTGATTGTCAGCCTGTTCGTCGTCTCGGCTTAAGCCGGCTGGTGAGCGTGGGCGCGGGTTTTGTTATCTGCGGCAAAACACCACGCTTGGCCGCTGGGTAGCGGGTGGCGATACTGTCGCCCGTTATTCACCCGGTTGTTGGCTCTGAAGGTGTTATGAAGTTTAAAACCCTGTCCCTCGTTGTGCTGGCGCTGGCCGTAAGTGGCTGCGGCGGTGTCGATCCCAATTCGCCGGAAGGCCAGCGCCAGACCATCTTCAAGCAGATGCTCAAGGTCAGCGAAGACCTCGGCGGCATGCTGCGAGGGCGCTTGGCTTTCAAGGAGCAGGCATTTATCGATGGCGCGGCCAAACTCGATCAACTGACCCGCACGCCCTGGCAGCACTTCCCGCAGGTGCGCGAAGAGGAGGGTGAGGAAAGTCGCGCCAAGGATGACGTCTGGCAGCGTCAGGCACGCTTTAAGGAGCTGGCTCAGGCGATGGAAGCCAGCACCGCTGCACTGGTTGCTGCCACTGCCGAACAACCCTTAACACCCGAGGCGCTGGCCGCGCCGATGCAGCGTGTTGAAGACAGCTGCAAGGCCTGTCATGAAGAGTTTCGCGCGTTTTAATTGGACTACTTGCCTAGCTCTTCACGGGCCTGCTGCAGTTCTGTGCGGGCTTCCTCCAGTTTAAGTTGGCGCTTGCTGATGTCGTCCTGATCGCCGTCGGCCAGGGCTTCGCGGAGATCGCCTTCGCGCTCGCTCACTTCCTCTTCGGCTTCTACCACCTTGGCCTCGCGCTCTGCGCGCAGGCTGGCATCGTTGCAGTTATTTTCAACTTCCTGCAGGGCTTTTTCCAGGCCGGCTTGCTGGCTGCTGTTGCCGTGGCTTTTGGCGATGTCGATTTGCTCGCTGATAGCCTGGCGCTTGGCGGCGCAGCCGGTGAGTTGGCTGAGCTGTGTGGTGGCGGCAGTGGCCAGTGTGGCAGCCAGCAGCAGGCTGCTCAGTAGTAGTGCTTTGTGCATGGTGGTTCCTGAGTGATGGTGCGTGCAGTCGACCGCTCGCGTTGGGCAAAGTTTATTTCTGCTCAAAACCCGGCTATCTGCGCGGCACGTAGTTGTTGCCGCAGCGCCTGCACTTCCGGGTGTTGAAAGAAGGCCCGTAACTGCGCCGCCCGCTGTGGGCCGATACCGGCGTGACGTTGCCAGTCGGCCACGCTACGTTGCGCCAGGGTGTCCCAGTCGGCGTCCAGCGCCAGGTTGCCATTGATCGGCAGGCCGAGGGCGCGTAGCCAGTCCTGCATAGGCCGTTCGCGGGCCAGGCGGAAGCTTTGCTGTAGTGCGGCTGAGCTGCGTGGGCTGAGGCCTGGCACGCTGCTGAGCTGCTCGTTTGAGAGGTGCAACCAGTCGAGCAGGCTGTTCAGGCGTTGTGCATGCAGCAGTTTTTCCCAGGTGCCGGGACCTACGCCCGGTAAGGCCAGGCCCTGTTTGCTGCTAAGCCAAGCCAGGCGCGCACGGAACTGGCTGGCGCAGGCTGGGGTGGCGCGCCAGCAGCTCAACGGGTGATAGGCCGCCGCGTCAGGCACTTGCAGTGCGGCGCGTTGCTGGGTGCGCCAGAGCACGCTGTCCAGCGCGGGGATGGTCAGGCCGGAGAGGCGGATTACCACCTGATCGCCCGGGCGAATATCCAAGGCCTGCCAGCGTTGCAGTGAACCGGCGCTGACATATTCGATGCGTCGATCATCCAGCTTTACCGGCTGCACGCGCAGCACCGGGGTGATGCGCCCGCTGCGGCCGATGCGAAAATCCACCGCCTGCACCACGGCCAAGGCCTGGCTCACCGGGTATTTCCAGGCCACGGCCCAGTGCGGCGGTTCGGCTTGCCAACGTGTAGCGGCCGGACGTTGCCCCTGACGCAGGACCACGCCATCGGTGGCGAAGGGCAGGGCGCTGTTATACCAGCGCTCCCGCCAATTGGCGGCTTGTTTAAGGCTGCGGATCGGCTGACTGAACTGCTGGCTGTCGGCAAAACCCAACTCCGCCAGCTGCTGCAGGCGCTGGGGCATCAGTGCCGGGCCATCGGGCCAATCCCAGACGAACAGGCCGATACCGGCGGCTTCCTCGGCGGTCAGCGTCTGCCGGTTCATCAGCCCGGCGACCTTGCTACGCGCTCCGAGTCCGCCGGATTTGTGCTGGATATGCGCCGATAGGCGCCAGTACAACTCTCCCTGCAGCACCAGGCTGAGCGGTTTAGGGAGCTGCGCGGGAAGCGCCGGCAGGTGGTGCGCGTGGGCGCTCCAGTCCTGACCGCTGCGGCCATCGCCACGGCTGATCAGCTGCTGCAGCTGGCCGTCGCGATAGATCAGGCTGACGGCAACGCCATCGACCTTGGGTTGAATCCACAAATCCTCGCGGCTAGCAATCCAGGCGCCTGCCGCATGGCTGTCGGCCAGTTTGCGCAGGCCGGTATGAGCGGTTGGGTGGTGATGGCGGCCGTTACTGGTGCTCAGCGGGTCGCTAGGGGCAACTGATGCTTCGGGGAAGCAGGCGCGCCAGCGCTGCAGGTTGGCGCTGGCCTGATCATAGAGTTCGTCCGCTACCGGCGACTCGCCCTGGCGGTGGTAGGCGTCGTCCCATGCCGCCAGTTGCTGGCTCAGCGCGGTAATTTCCAACTCGGCGCGTGGCCCCTGCCAGTCTGGGCAGGGGGCGGCCCAGGCGTCGAGGGTCAGGGCGATAAATAAAAGCGCGATAGCGGCTTTCATGCTGAGCGTCCTTGCTCGGAAGCGGTTTATTCAGCGTAGCAGCTATGCTTAATCAGTCAGTTTGGGCGCTTGTGTGGGGTGGTGGCCGTTATGCCAATGGGTTTGTCTCGGTTTGGCCGTGTTTGCCTGTGTTTGCTTATTGCAGGCCTTGCGCCGTTTGCTGCGGTGCATGCGGCCGAGGATGTGGCGGTACAGTGGCGTTTTGTCCATAACGCACCGGAAACCGAGGGTGACCAGCGCTACGACTATCACTGGCGCGTATTGCGTGCAGCGCTGGAGGTTACCCGCGGCAAATACGGCGATTATCGGCTTGAGCCCGGCCAGCCGATGAGCGAGAAGTTGCAGGTGGTCGAGATGCAGCGCCCGCAGGTTGGCCTCAATACCCTGGTGCTGGATGCCACGCAGACCCTGGAAGAGGCCCTGCTGCCGGTAAAGATCCCGGTCGACAAGGGCTTGCTCGGTTACCGGGTGTTCCTGATTCAGGCCGCCGATCAGCCGCGCTTTGCCACTATTCAGTCGCTTGAACAGCTTCGCCAGCTACGGTTTGGTCAGCAGCGTGAATGGTCCGATGTGGCGGTGTATCAGGCGGCCGGATTACCGGTGGTCACCGGCAGCAGCTATGAAGGCTTGTTCCATATGCTGATGCTGCGGCGCTTTGATGCCTTTGGCCGGGGCGTAAGCGAGGTGAGCGGGGAGTTGGCGCATTGGCGCAAGAAGTACCCGCAGATGGCCATCGAGAGCGAGTTGCTGCTGTATTACCCGTTGCCGGTGTATTTCTGGTTTGCCCGTACCGATGAGGGCCGATTGCGCGCGCAGCGTGTTGAGGAAGGCATGCTCGCGCTGATGGCCGATGGCACTCTGGATCGTCTGTTCGCCGAAGAGTACACCGCTACCATCCAGCAGCTTGGTCTGGATCGCCGGCGCACATTGAGGATTGCCAACCCCCATCTCTCTTCCAACCACCCCTTCGACAAACCTGCTTATTGGTTTACGCCGACGCCCTAGCGTGATGAGTAGCCAGCTGAGGCAATAAAAAACCCGCCGTAGCGGGTTTTTTCTGCAACCGATTTGGGCTTACAGACCAGCGGCAGCGCGCAGGTCGGCGACCTTGTCGGTCTTTTCCCAGGTGAAGGTGGTGAAGGTGTCGTCGCCAACAGTCTTCTGCTCCGGAGTGCGGCCGAAATGGCCGTAGGCTGCGGTTTCCTGGTACATCGGGTGCAGCAGGTCGAGCATCTTGGTGATGGCATAGGGGCGCAGGTCGAACACCTCACGCACCAGCTTGATGATCTTGTCTTCGGCGATTTTGTGGGTGCCGAAGGTGTTGATCGAGATCGAG
>JBIHZW010000054.1:0-17583 GCA_044240245.1 Pseudomonas sp.
AGGCCAAGGGCCACAGTTTCAGCGTGATTGAGCTGCTGGGCGGCGACAGCCAGCGCGCCGCAGCTTTTATGGGCGGTGACTTTGCCACCATCTACCTCTCGCCCAAGGACTACCACCGCGTGCACATGCCGCTGGCCGGCACCCTGAAAGAGATGGTTTATGTGCCGGGCCGGCTGTTCTCGGTCAACCAAACCACCGCGGAAAATGTGCCCGAGCTGTTTGCCCGCAACGAGCGCGTGGTCTGCCTGTTTGACACCGAGCGCGGCCCGATGGCCGTGGTGCTGGTTGGCGCAATGATCGTGGCGTCGATCGAAACCGTCTGGGCGGGCCTGATCACACCACCTAAACGAGCACTGAAAACATTCAGTTACGATGAGACCGCGCGCGCGCCAATCGTACTGGAGAAAGGCGCAGAGCTCGGGCGCTTCAAGCTGGGCTCCACGGCTATCGTGCTGTTTGGCCCGGAACAAGTGCAGTGGGCAGAAGAACTGGCCGCCAACAGCCCGGTGCAGATGGGTCAGCGCCTCGGCGCCCCACGCAGCTAACCCCGCCAAGCAGGCACTGTCAGCGCACGCAAGCAGTGCCGGGATGCCTACCCAGAGTGAACCTCTGGGCATGAAAACCTGTCACAACAATGACTTCCAGATGATTAGTGTGCCGCGCCAGCTTGGCAATCCAGCCAAGGACATGGCTGCGGGGGGCGCGAGATGCTGCTAGAGTCGAAACATAATTCCTAGACTCACCTGCCTTGCCCGTGTGCTGTGGAGTATCCGATTTAGATGGATAAACAGAATTCTCACTTGCTACTGCGCGTCACCACGCCGGATAAGCAAAGCCTGTCATTCTGCGAAGCCAGTCCTCGTGATCTGAAAAAATGGGTCGATGGCCTGCCCAAAGCCAATATCGGTGAAACCGCCCGCCAGCTTTACCAGGCGCTGGTCGAGCTCAACCAGCTGCTGACACCCTCGGAAAATCGTCTGCAACTGCTGGAAATCCTCCGCCCGGAAATTTATTTCGTCTGCAAGCAACTGGAAAAACATTTCCTAAACCAAGCCATCGTCCTCGATGAGCGCCCGCGCAAGGTTGCCAACCTCTGCCAAGCCCTGCAGAACCACCTGGCCGTCGGTTATAAACTGATCGTTGCACGCCTGGCGGCGCAACCGGGCCGTGAGCGCCATCAACTGCTTGCCGTCGCCCTGCAGCGCGCCACCCATAGCCTGTGTGGTCCGCTGATCCGCGCTAGCCAGCTGTACTGCCCGGTTCCAGAAGGGCTCTGGCTTGAGCTGCATCAGCTGTATCAGATCGCCCTGGCGCGCGGCCTACACAAGACCATAATCCGGGATAGTCAGGCCCGGCACACTCAAGGCCTGAGCACCGAACAAAGCTATCTGGTGGCTCTGCTGCTCGGCTGCGCGCGCTGCAACCAGATGCGCCAGAGCGCTATTGCCCGACTGGCCGAAGTGCTCGAGCCCTGGAGTGCACTTGCCACCCTGCAAGCCGGCGATGCGCCCTCCAGCCTGTTCGCTATTGCTCCGCAACTGGATGGCCCGCCCCGCTATATCTCGCTGTTTCAGCAGAACCAACTGCACAACGCGGTCGGGATCGACCCCAGCCAGTTGGTCGATGCCATCAAGGAACACCTGCTGTTGCCGGCCGAGAGCCAGGCCCAATCGCGCCTGCCCGTCCCCGAAGGTTTCAGCCACGACATGCTGCAGCACCTGGCCGCAGCCTGGGGCGATATCGCCGAGCGGACCTTCCAGCGCAGCCAGGGCCAGGGCGCATTGACCCTGTGCATTGGCATGAGCGCACTGCATTTCTACCTAGCCGGCAAGCGCCCGTTCAACGAAGTGCTGCAACTGCCTGTGACGACCAATGCAGCGGTATTCAAGGCTGACACCGGTGCGCCGGATGTCTGGTCGAATGCTTTTGATGCGCAGAAGAGCAACCAGTGGGAAAACGGCCTACCCTTCGAAGAAATTCAGTACAACAAGCCGAACCAGCCCAACGAACCGACTGAGCCCAGCGGCCCAGAAAGCTATCCGATTTACGAAGTGACCATCGTCAATATCAGCCCCGGTGGCTACTGCCTGTCCTGGCCGAAGGACGTACCTAGCCAGCTGCAGGCCGGCGAACTGCTCGGCGTACAGGGCCTGCCGCAACAAGGCTGGAGCATTGCCGTGGTACGCTGGATTCGCCAGGTACGTGGCGGCGGCACCCAGATGGGCATTGAGCTGATTGCCCCGCATGCGCAAGCCTGCGGCCTGCAGCTGGTGCGTAAAGCTGAACAGAACAGCCAATACCTGCGCGCCCTGCTGCTGCCGGAAATCAGCGCAATTTCGCGCCCGGCTAGCGTGATCACTGCGCGCCTACCGTTCCAGGAAGGCAACAAGGTCAGCATCAATCTGAACGGCAACGAGCATCGTGCGGTGCTCAGCCGGCGGCAAACCAGCACTGGCAGCTTCAACCAGTTCGAGTACCGCGGCGTCGAACAGATCAGCAGTGAGCACGGGAAGCCTGTCACAGCGCCGAAAAGCCGCACGCCAGGCGGGGAGGAAGACTTTGACTCACTTTGGAAGTCGCTGTAGATTGCCGACGCACTCCCTTTTGTCGCCTTTTCGCGCCCGTTCGGCGCAGATTTGATACCACACCATGGCCATTGAAAAAAAAACCATACGGCTACTGATACTCGAAGACTCGCAGAACGAGGCCGAGCGCCTGGTCAGTCTGTTCCGCAACGCAGGGCGGGCAACCCGTGTGCATCGCCTGAGCTCCAGCGATGACCTCAACGAGGCCCTGCAGCAAAGCTGGGACCTGCTGATCTGCGCGCCGAGCAGTGAACAGCTGGCACCGAGTGAAGCGATTGGCGCGATTCGCCGCCAGGCCAAGGATATTCCGGTCATTCAGCTGCTCGCTGACAACGACTCCGACAGCATTACCGAAGCGCTGATGCTCGGCGCCCAGGACGCGTTGCCGCAAGGCGAAGACGAGCGCCTGGTGCTGGTGGCCAAGCGCGAGCTGGCCAATCTGGAAGAACGCCGCGCCCGTCGCGCCTCGGAAGTGGCCCTGCGCGAAGCGGAAAAGCGCTGCCAGCTGCTGCTCGACAGCTCCGTCGATGCCATCACCTACGTGCATGACGGCATGCATATCTACGCCAACCGCGCCTACCTGGAGCTGTTCGCCTACGAAGATGCCGACGAACTGGAAGGCATGCCGATGATCGACCTGATCGGCAGCAGCGACCAGTCCAGTTTCAAGGACTTCCTGAAGAATTATCAAAGTGCCGAAGGCAGTGCCGAGCTCAATTGCGCCGGCATCAAAGCCAACGGCCAGAGTTTCCCGGCGCAGATGAGCTTTTCCCCGGCCACCTACGATGGCGAACCGTGCATCCAGGTGGTGATTCGCGCTGAAACCGGCAACGCCGAACTGGAAGAAAAGCTGCGCGAGATCAGCAGCCAGGATCTGGTCACAGGCCTGTTCAATCGCACCCACTTCCTCGAACTGATGGACAGCGCCGCCGAACGCGCGGTGAATGCCGGCCAACCTTCGAGCCTCGCCTACATCCGCGTCGACCGTTACGCCAGCCTGCTCGCCGATATCGGCCTGGCAGGCATCGACATCCTCCTCACCGACCTGGCCAATCTGCTGCGCGCACACTTCAGTGCCGACGCACAACTGGCGCGCTTTGGTGATGACGTGTTTGCCGTACTGCAACCTGGCGTCAACCCGGAGAGCACCCGCGAGCAGCTGAACAGCTTGCTGAAAAAAGTCGAAAGCCATTTGTTCGACGTCAGCGGCCGCACCGTGCAAAGCACCCTGTCGATTGGCGTCGCCGGGCTTAACGAGAAAACCGCCAAGGCCCAGGAAGTGGTCGACCGCGCCCACCGCTGCGCCGACGAGCTGAAAGACGGCAACGCCATCAAGGTGTTCAACCCGGCTGATGAGCTGGCAGCGGCAGCGAACCGCGGCAACATAGTCGCCATGATTCAACAGGCACTGGAGAAGAATAGCTTCCGCCTGCTGTTCCAACCGATCATCAGCCTGCGCGGCGACAGCTTTGAACACTATGAAGCGCTGCTACGCCTGATCGGCCCGCAGGGCGAGGAAATCCCACCGGCGGAACTGTTCAGCGCGGCCAAAGATGCCGGGCTTGCCGAGAAAATTGATCGCTGGGTCATCCTCAACTCGATCAAACTGCTCGCCGACCACCGCAGCAAAGGCCACAACACCCGCCTGTTCGTGCACCTGTCGACTGCCAGCGTGCAGGATCCGACCCTGCTGCCATGGCTCAGCGTGGCCCTGAAAGCCGCACGCCTACCGTCCGACTCGCTGGTGTTCCAGTTCAGCGAGCCGGATGCGATTGCCTATCTCAAACAGGCCAAGGCCATCACTCAGGGCCTCAACGAGCTGCACTGCAAAACAGCACTGACTCAATTCGGCTGCTCGCTGAATCCGTTCAACACGCTCAAGCACCTGCATATCGACTTCGTCAAAGTCGACAGCTCCTTCTCCCAGGACCTGAGCAAGGCGGAAAACCAGGAAGCGCTGAAAACCCTGCTGGCCAGCCTGCATTCCCAGGCCAAGCTGACCATCGTGCCCTTTGTCGAGAGCGCCAGCGTGCTGGCCACCCTCTGGCAGGCCGGGGTCAACTATATCCAGGGGCATTACCTGCAGGGCCCAAGCCAGTCAATGGATTACGACTTCTCGGCCGGCGACGAGTAAGCAGTACAGGCACAAGAAAGCCGCCCGAGGGCGGCTTTTGTTTGCCTGCTATTTACTCCAGCCCGTCGCGATCGCGAAAGCCAAGCAGATAGAGGATGCCGTCCAACCCCAGGGTCGAGATCGCCTGCTTGGCCGATTGCTTGACCAGCGGCTTGGCACGGAACGCCACGCCCAAGCCGGCGATAGCCAGCATCGGTAGGTCATTGGCGCCATCGCCCACGGCGATGGTCTGCTCCAGGCGCAAACCCTCCTTGGCCGCCAGCTCGCGTAGCAAGTCAGCCTTGCGCTGAGCGTCGACAATCGGCTCTACAGCGACACCAGTGACCAGGCCATCGACGATCTGCAGTTCGTTGGCAAACACATAGTCGATACCCAGCTTGGCTTGCAGCTGCTTGGCAAAATAAGTGAAGCCGCCGGAGAGGATCGCAGTCTTGTAACCCAGACGACGCAACTCGCTGAACAGGGTCTCTGCCCCCTCAGTCAGGCGCAGGGAGGCGCCAATATCGGCCAACACGGTTTCCGGCAGTCCCTTGAGCAGCGCCAGGCGCTCGCGGAAGCTGGCGGCAAAATCCAGCTCGCCACGCATGGCACGCTCGGTAATCTCCGAGACCTGCTCACCCACTCCAGCGGCCTTGGCCAGCTCGTCGATCACCTCGGCCTCGATCAGTGTCGAATCCATGTCGAAAACCGCCAGGCGGCGATTACGGCGGAACAACGAATCGCGCTGGAAGGCGATATCAACATTCAATTCCTGCGCCACGCTAAGGAACTCGGCACGCAGGGCGGCTGGATCAGCCGGCTCGCCCCGCACGGAAAACTCGATGCAGCCCTTGCCCTGCTCAGCGGGCATATCCAGCGGCATGCGCCCGGAGAGGCGGTCGATATGATCAATATTCAGGTCATAACGAGCGGTAATGGCACTGACGCGCTGCAGCTGCTCGGCCGTGACTTTGCGCGTCAGCAGGGTGACGATATGCCGGGCTTTACCCTGACCGCTGACCCATTGCTGGTAATCCGCCTCGGATACCGGCGTGAAGCGCACCTGCTGATCAAGCTTGTAGGCGGTGAAGAGAATGTCCTTGAGCACCGACGAGGCGCGTTCGGTATCCGGGATCTCCACCAGAATGCCGAACGACAGGGTGTCATGGATCACCGCCTGGCCAATATCGAGGATATTCACCCCGCCCTGGGCCAGCACACCAGTGATGGCGGCAGTCAAACCGGGGCGATCTTCGCCGGTGATATTGATCAGGACGATTTCGCGCAAGGCTCGGTCTCCAGTACAGCGTCAGGGGCAGCGGCTTGCTGAACGGGTCACAAGCCGTGGAAAAGGCGCACATTCTACCCATTTTCACGGGTAAACAGCCACGCATGGCGCTTTGCCCACCGCGGGGGCACCGCTATACTGCGCGCCAACTACAGTCGACATGAGCCGAGCTCTGTGAACCGGCCCGCCCCCGTAAAGCCCGATAATTTCTTCCTCCTGCTGTTTCAGGCCCTGCGCCAACGGCGCATACCCCTGGCACTGCGCATTGTCAGCCATAGCCTGTTGCTGGTGGCCCTGGCCCTGGTGATCTATGGCTGGGTGATTGGCATGCAGTTCAAGCATGCCATGCAGCAGCAGGCCGAAGCCCTGGGCACCAGCCTGATTACCCAGACGGCCGCCTCGGCGACCGAACTGCTGGTGTCCAACGACATCCTCAGCCTCAACGTGCTGCTCAATAATCTGGTGAAGAACCCGCTGGTGGCCCATGCTGCGATCTACAGCGTGGATAACCGTATCCTCGCCGAGGCCGGCTCACGCCCCAGCCAGAGCATGCTCGGGGAGACCGAGGGGCTGTATTCGACGCCCATCACCTTCCAGGAGGTGATCGCCGGGCAGCTGCGTATCAGCCTGGATATGCAGCAGTTCCAGCAGCCGATGACCATCAGCCTGCAGAGCATGGGCATTCTCAGCCTGATTCTGCTGGCCTTGACCCTTAGCCTGAGCATGCGCCTGGGACGGCATATCTCCACCCCGCTGCTGCAGCTGCGGGTGTGGTTGCGCGACCCTGACGATCCTGCCCCAGGCGCTGGCCGCCAGGATGAAATCGGCGATCTGGCGCGCCAGCTGCAAGCGCGCCTCGTGCCCGAAAAGCCTGCACTGCCAGAAGAACAGGAAGAGCCGTTCTACGACGACGAGCCAGTCGCCCAGGACGATGACGACTATCTACCGGAGTCGTTCGAGGATGAGCCGGACTTCGAAGTTCGCGACCTGCATGATGAGCGCTTCGATGAGCAGGGCGAGCCAGTAGAGTCCTTGCACACCACCGACGCCGAGCACTACGCGGGCAGCGCAGTGGATGATCCCTTCTCCGAGCTGCGCGATCAGCCCGAAAACGAGCCCGCAGCAGCACCTGCACCAGCGATACAGCAGCCGCTGCCCAGCGCCGTGCTGGCGATCCAGCTGGGTGCCCAGGAGCAACTGCGCCGCCTGCCGCGTGCGCGCCTGATGGAATTGCTGCAGCGCTACCGCGACTGTCTGGACCGCGCTGCCAGTCTGTATCAGGGCGAGCTGCACACCCTCAGCGATGGCAGCAGCCTGATGCTGTTCCACCAGTTGGATATTGGTGAGGACTATCTGACCCACGCCATCTGCTGCGGCGAGCTGATGCGCGCCCTCGGCCATGCCCTGCAGATCGAAGTGGCGGATAGCGGCATTACCCTGCAGCTGCAGCTGGGCCTGACGCTGGGTGAAAACCTCAGCGACCTCAGCCAGGGTGACCTGCTGCTGAGCGAAACGGCGCAGAATGCCCTGGCGCTGTCACAGCACAGCCGCAATCTGCTACTGGTCGAGCGCAGCATTGCCGACGATCCACTGGTTAGCCAGCGCGCGCGCATTCGCGCCATCGCCAGCCCGCAAGGCGCTTGCTGTGTGGAACGTCTGCTGGAACCCTACCCATCGCTGCTGGAGCGCCAACTGGCGCGTATGCACGAAAACCATTAATCCGACCCAATAAAAAGCCCGCCTGATTGGCGGGCTTTTTATTGGCGGCGTTTAGAAGCGGAACACTTCGCCTTCATCACGCATCGGCTCAACTACCGGGATACGTGGCGGCGTGGGTGGTGCGGGCTTTACCGGCGCGGGTTTGCGCGGCGGCTCTGGCACTACCGGCGCTGGCGCGCCGTGCGTTTCGATGGCTAAGGACAATTGCTCAACTAACTGCTGTACCACCAGACTCTGCGCACGTACCTGATCGACGATGGTGCCGCTGTGGGCTTCTTCCAGACGCACCAGGCGCCCGTCGAGCAGCTTGCCGTCGACACCGGTCAGCCGCCACTGCGCTTCCAGCACAGCCGGGCGCTGCGGGCCGGAATCCAGACGGGTAATCGACAGCCCCAGGCGCACCTGCGGTACAAAACCGGCGGCGGCCGGTGCCAGCACCAGGCGCTGACTGTCCAGACGCGAAGCCAATTGGCGCAACAGCTGCTGATCGATATCGGCGGCCAGGCTACCGGCCCAACGGGCATCCTCGGCGGCGGTCAGGCTGCCGTCGGTCTGGCGCTGTAATAGCGCCTCGCGCTGCAGGTAATCAGCAATCGCCACCGGCCCAAGCAACACGGCAATGCCCTGCTCGGCTACGGGTACGCGAATGTTGCCGCTATCAAGCTGGTACAGCGGCGCTTGCTGATAGCGCGTACAACCCGCCAGGCCAAGCACGCCGGCCAGCAGCAGAATTCCGGGAAAACGCAGAACAGTCATCTCACTCATCCAGCCGGCCAGGTTGCCGGCGTGCATACCAAATTAGGTGCCAGTGGGCCGCTTGCGCGACCTACCCTGCGGCTGCGTATCATCCTTGAAAGCCGCCCGCGACTCCAGCACGGCACTCTAGCGGCATACATCCGGGCCCAGCCCTGAAGCTTAACCCTGGATTTCAACCAACAGACTGTCGACCCGCTGGAAGCCGCGTGGCAGCTTGTTACCGCGTCGGCCGCGCTCGCCTTTGTAGTGTTCCAGGTCATCGGCCTTGAGCGATAGCGTACGCTTGCCGGCCTGCAAGACCAGGGTGCTGCCGACCGGCAGTACGGCCAGATCGGTGAGGTATTCCTCGCGCGAAGCAACCCGCTCACCGGGAATACCGATGATCTTGTTGCCCTTGCCTTTGCCCAGTTGCGGCAGATCGCGCACCGGGAACAGCAGCAGACGACCTTCGGTGGTCACCGCGGCCAGCCAGTCTTCTTCGCGATTGGCCAACGGCTTCGGCGGCACCACCAGCGCGCCGGCAGGCAGGCTGAGCAATGCCTTGCCGGCCTTGTTCTTCGCTTGCAGGTCTTCGCCTTTGACCACAAAACCGTAGCCGGCGTCGGAGGCGATCACATACAGCGCATTGTCATCGGGCAGCAGCACGCATTCGAAGGTCGCACCCGGCGGTGGCGTCAGGCGGCCGGTCAACGGCTCGCCCTGACCACGGGCGGATGGCAGCGAATGCGCAGCCAGCGAGTAACTGCGCCCGGTGGAGTCGATAAACACCGCGAACTGGTTGGAGCGGCCTGGCGCAGACGTCTTGAAGCCATCACCGGCCTTGTACGACAGGCCAGTGGCGTCGATATCGTGGCCCTTGGCGCAGCGCACCCAGCCCTTCTCGGAAATTACTACTGTGACCGGCTCGGTCGGCATCAGCTCGGTTTCGCTTAGTGCCTTGGCTTCGGCGCGGGCAACGATAGGTGAGCGACGGTCATCGCCGTACTTCTCGGCGTCGGCCAAAATTTCCTGGCGCACCAGCTTCTTCAGCTTAGTCTCGCTGCCAAGCAGGGCCAGCAGCTTGTCGCGCTCCTTGGCCAGCTCTTCCTGCTCGCCACGAATCTGCATTTCCTCAAGCCGCGCGAGCTGGCGCAGGCGGGTCTCAAGGATGTACTCGGCCTGAATCTCGGTAAGGCCGAAGCGCTCCATCAGCACCGGCTTGGGCGAGTCCTCGGTGCGGATGATGCGGATCACTTCGTCGAGATTGAGGAAGGCAATCAAGCGGCCTTCCAACAGGTGCAGACGATGCTCAACCTTGTCCAGACGGAACTGCAGACGACGGCGTACGGTACCGACGCGGTACTGCAACCACTCGGTGAGCAGGGTACGCAGGTCTTTCACCGACGGCTTGCCGTCCAGGCCAATCACGTTGGTGTTGACCCGGTAGCTGGACTCCAGCTCGGTGGTGGCGAACAGGTGCTGCATCAGCTCGTCGGCATCCACGCGGTTGGAGCGCGGGATGATCACGATACGGCACGGGTGCTCGTGATCCGACTCGTCGCGCAGATCGGCGACCATCGGCAGCTTCTTCGCCTGCATCTGCGCGGCAATCTGCTCCAGCACCTTGGCCCCGGAGACCTGATGCGGCAGCGCGGTGACCACGACATCGCCGTCCTCGACGCGATACACGGCGCGCATACGCACCGAGCCCTTACCGGTTTCGTAGATCTTCAGCAGATCGCTGCGCGGCGTGATGATTTCCGCCTCGGTCGGATAATCCGGGCCGAGAATATGCTCACAGAGCTGCTCGACGGTGGCGTTCGGCTCGTCCAGCAGGCGAATACAGGCCGCCGCAACCTCGCGCAGGTTATGCGGCGGCACGTCGGTGGCCATGCCGACGGCAATACCGGTGGTGCCGTTAAGCAGAATATTCGGTAGGCGCGCCGGCAGGGTTGCCGGCTCATTCATGGTGCCGTCGAAGTTCGGCACCCAGTCCACGGTGCCCTGGCCCAGCTCGGTAAGCAGCACTTCCGAGTAACGCGACAGGCGCGCCTCGGTGTAACGCATGGCGGCGAAGGACTTCGGATCATCCGGCGCACCCCAGTTGCCCTGGCCGTCGACTAGGGTATAGCGGTAGCTGAACGGTTGCGCCATCAGCACCATGGCTTCGTAGCAAGCGCTGTCGCCGTGCGGGTGGAACTTGCCGAGCACGTCACCGACGGTACGCGCCGATTTCTTGTGCTTGGAGTCGGCGTCCAGGCCCAGCTCGCTCATGGCGTAGACGATACGCCGCTGCACAGGCTTGAGGCCGTCGCCGATATGCGGCAGCGCGCGGTCCATGATCACGTACATGGAGTAATTGAGGTAAGCCTGCTCAGTAAAATCGGCAAGGGAACGGCGTTCAACACCGTCCAGGCTCAAATCGAGGGATTCGCTCATGCGTGCCTCATTGCAAGGTGGATTGGCGCAGCATCAAGGTGCCGCCGCGCTGGGTAAATTCGAGTTGTTTCAGGGCACTCATGCCCAGCAATACGTCATCGCCACCCATGCCGGGGGCGATCAAAGCCTCTACGTCGGTCAGCACGATATCGCCCAGCTGCAAGCGCTCAAGCCACGTGCGATGGGCCGTAGCGCGGCCATTGGCGGTGCTGATGGTGATCGCCGCACCGGCCTGTAAGCCCAAGCGCTGCGCCACTTCGATCGGCACCGCCACTTGGGTGGCACCGGTGTCGAGCAGGAAGGTCACCTCCTCGCCATTGATCTTGCCGCCGGCCATATAGTGGCCCTGACGGCTGCTGGCCAGGTGCACTTCGACATAGCCGCTACCATGCAGCGACTCAGGCGCGCGATTGGGATTGCGCTGAGCATCTTCCCAGCCACCAAAAAACTTGGTCGCCAGCAACAGCGCTGCGCCCCAGGCCAGCACCAGCATCACGCGCCCGGCACGCTTACCCGCAGGCTGCTCGCTCACGGCTTGCTGCCCCAGCCGCCTTGGGGTGCGGCAAAGCGCCAGATAATCGGCCGCGATTCACCGTCGGCACGGCTGAAGCTGCCGTTATCGACACCGATCCAGGCACCATCCTGATCCACCCACAGCGCTTCCGCCAGGCCATAGGACGGCGCATAGAGTCGCTCTGGAGTCAGCGCCTCGGCGGCAAACGACCAGCACTTCTCGACCTGACCATTGCTCAGATCGCGCCGACAGATACGGTGCGCCTGACGCTCAAGGGTGAAGAGCTTTTCGTTATGGAAGGCCAGGCCCGAGAAATCCCGAGGCTGCGGCTTGCCGCCCAACTGCTCGGGCCCCGTTTCCGTGCCCGCCTCGCTGAATAACACGCAGCCACCAGTGCAACGCCAAATCGCGCGCTGTTTGTGCACCACCAACAAGCCGCGACGCATACGTTCGGCCGCCAGGTACAGGCGCTCGCCAGCCGGGTCAACGGCAATGCCTTCAAACAGCGAGTTGTAATGCAGTGCCATGCCACTGGCGCGCGCCTGGCGCAGCAGGCCCTGAGGCAGCTTCAACCAGTTGGGCTCGCCGACCACAGGCAACTGCAGCACAGCCGCCTTGGCCTCGCTGACCAGGTAACGGTTACCAGCGGCGTCACAGCTCAGCCCTTCGAAATCCAGCTCACCACCGCGTACCAGGCCGGCGACCCAGCTGCGCATGCGCAGCCCCCAGGGCAAGCGCACATCCGGCGCAGGCGGCGCGACAAAGCTCTCGGCCGTGGCCTGCCACTGCGACTCATCCGACTCCAGGCGATAAAGCTGCTGATCATCCCGATCGGAAACCACCCACAGCGCGTTATCGCACCAGGCCAGCCCAGATAGATTGCCGCCACTGACACCACTGACCGCTTGCTCGTTGAGCAGTTTCAGCTCCTCCAATGCCGCCGCACTCGCCAGCAAGGGTGAGCAGAGCAGCAGGCAGACAGCCAACAGCCGCTGCATCAGAGCAGCACCTCGGCCAGGTTGCCCTTGGACTCCAGCCAGGATTTACGGTCGCCGGCGCGCTTCTTCGCCAGCAGCATGTCCATCATTTCCTGGGTACCGGGGTAATCGTCCAGGGTCAGCTGCACCAGACGCCGGGTGTTGGGGTCCATGGTGGTCTCGCGCAACTGCGGCGGGTTCATCTCACCCAGGCCTTTAAAGCGCGTAACTTGCGGTTTGCCACGGCGCTTCTCGGCTACCAGGCGGTCAAGGATGCCGTCGCGCTCGGCTTCATCCAGGGCGTAGAAAATCTCCTTGCCCAGGTCGATGCGGTACAGCGGCGGCATGGCGACATAGACGTGCCCTGCATCCACCAACGGGCGGAAATGCTGGACGAACAGCGCGCAGAGCAAGGTGGCGATGTGCAGACCGTCGGAGTCGGCGTCGGCGAGGATGCAGATCTTGCCGTAGCGCAGCTGCGAGAGGTCGCTGGAGCCCGGATCAAGCCCGACTGCCACGGCGATGTTGTGCACTTCCTGGCTGGCCAGCACTTCGCTGCCATCGACTTCCCAGGTATTCAGAATCTTCCCGCGCAGCGGCAGGATCGCTTGAAACTCTTTGTCGCGCGCCTGCTTGGCCGAACCACCGGCGGAATCACCTTCCACCAGAAACAGCTCGGAGCGCATCGGGTCTTGCCCCGCGCAGTCAGCCAGCTTGCCAGGCAGCGCCGGGCCCTGGGTGATGCGTTTGCGCTCGACCTTCTTGCCAGCCTTGAGGCGGCGATTGGCGTTGCTGATCGCCAGTTCGGCGAGCTGCTGACCGAGCTCCGGATGGCCGTTAAGCCACAGACTAAAGGCATCTTTAACCACGCCAGAAACGAAGGCAGCGGCCTCACGGGACGACAGGCGTTCCTTGGTCTGCCCGGAAAACTGCGCGTCCTGCATTTTCATCGACAGGACGAAGGCGATGCGCTCCCAGATATCTTCCGGGGCCAGCTTGACCCCACGCGGCAGCAGGCTGCGGAACTCGCAGAACTCGCGCATGGCATCCAGCAGGCCCTGACGCAGGCCGTTGACGTGAGTGCCGCCCTGAGCGGTGGGGATCAGGTTGACGTAGCTTTCCTGCACCGCGTCGCCGCCTTCCGGCAGCCACAGCAACGCCCAATCTACTGCTTCTTTATTGCCCGCTAGGCTGCCGCAGAAGGGTTCATTAGGTAGCCGTTCAAATTCGCTGACCGCATCTACCAGGTAGGAGCGCAGGCCGTCTTCGTACATCCACTCGACTTTCTCGCCGCTGGCTTTGTCCTCGAAACTGACCGCAAGCCCCGGACACAGCACAGCCTTGGCTTTCAGTACGTGCTTGAGACGGCTGACCGAGAACTTGAAGGAGTCGAAATACTTGGCATCCGGCCAGAAATGCACGCTGGTGCCGGTGTTGCGCTTGCCCACCGTGCCGACCACGGCCAGGTCGCTGGCCTTGTAGCCGTCGGCGAAACTCATCTGGTACTCGTTGCCGTCGCGTTTGACCGTGACGATCACGTTGGTCGACAGCGCGTTGACCACCGAGATGCCCACGCCGTGCAGGCCGCCGGAGAACTGGTAGTTCTTGTTGCTGAACTTGCCGCCGGCGTGCAGCTTGGTGAGGATCAGCTCAACCCCTGGCACGCCCTCTTCCGGGTGAATGTCCACTGGCATGCCGCGACCGTCGTCGAGCACTTCCAGGGAGTTGTCCTCGTGCAGGATCACCTGAATCGATTTGGCATGCCCGGCCAGTGCTTCGTCGACGCTGTTGTCGATGACTTCCTGGGCCAGGTGGTTGGGCCGGCTGGTGTCGGTGTACATACCCGGGCGTTTGCGCACCGGGTCGAGGCCGGAAAGGACTTCGATGGCATCGGCGTTGTAAGAGCTAGAACCTTGCTGGGCCATGGGGTCTCTTGTTCGTCAATTGAGAGCGGAAAAGTCGATATCCTGCCATAGATGGCGAGGAATACCGGCGAAAGCGAAAAGCATCGGCAGACGCTCGGCAAAACCCTGAAAGCCATGATCGCCGCCGGCCTGGATACGCAAGGCGCAGGCGCGGTAATAGCGCTGGGCATCGCGGTAATCGAGGGTTTCGTCGGCAGTCTGCAGCCACACCTGATAACGCGCCGGGTCTTGCAGCACTGCTACATCCAGTTCGGCCAAGGCTGTTACGTGATCGGCCGTCAGCTCCCAGGTCTTATCGCTGTAATAGTTCTTCTGCGGGCCCAGGTAGCCGTCGAAACGCAGGTGCGGGCGCACGGCTGGATTGATCAATAGCGCCGGCAACCCATGGCGTTCGGCCAAGTGGGTCGCATAGTAGCCGCCCAGCGAGCTACCAACCAGCACGGGCCGACCAAGCTCGGCTATCAGCGCTTCGAGCTGAGCCATCGCCTGACGCGGATGGTGATGCAACGCCGGCACCCGCAGCTGTGCGGCCAGGCCCAGCTGCGCCATGGCGCGCTGCAACTGGCTGGCCTTGAGCGATGCCGGCGAGCTGTTAAGCCCGTGAATATAGAGAATGGATGTGGTCATGGGGCGGGAGGCTAACCGGTTGCGGCGACCGGCTGCAACCGGTTAGCCGAGCTCTGCAAAGGCCTTAACAGGCTGTTGAAAAACTATCTGCGTTGCCATCGCGGCGTTAAAAACAGGCTCAAAATGCTCATTTACAGCTCGTAAACTCCGCTTTTTCGCCTGTTTTTGCCTTGCGCTGGCTGCCTCGCCTACGTTTTTCAACGGCCTGCTAGTAGCCTTTGATGGTGTAATCGATTTCGAACTTGATCCCGGTAACCCGCGACACACCGGTTTCCAGGCGACCATCGTCGAACAGGCGCAGCCAGCGATAGCCCGGCGCGGTTTTATCCACCTGAAACTCCTCGCTGCCCGGGGCGAACTGCACGCAGGTCGAGGGCGACGCCAGTAGGCGGATCGGGCCGCGCTGCTGATCGAGTTCCTGGTGGATATGCCCCCAGAGCACCGCACGCACCTGGCTGAAACGCTCGAGCACGGCAAACAGGGCATCCGGGTTGCGCAGGCCGATGGGCTCCATCCATTTGCAGCCGATGGACACCGGGTGGTGATGCAGGCAGATCAGGTGATGACGATCCGGTTCTTCGCTCAGCGCGCGCTCCAGCAAGGCAAGCTGCTGCTCGCTGAGGTAACCGGGCACGGCACCTGGGATCGAAGAGTCGAGCAAAGTCACGCGCCAGTTACCCAGGTCGATCACCGGCTCCAGCAGATCACTGCCGACGCAGGCAGCCTGCATGGCAGGCACTTCATCATGGTTACCGGGGAACCAGCGCGCAGGCGCGGGGATGGCGGAGGTCATCTCGCGAAAACGCTGGTAGGACTCAGCGCTGCCGTCCTGCGAGAGGTCGCCACTGGCCAGGATCAGGTCAATCTGCGGTTGTTCCTGCAGCACACGCTCGATCACCCGCTGCAAGCTGTCCTGGGTATCCATGCCCAATAGCTTGCCTGCCCCGTCGGCAAACAGGTGACTGTCGGATAACTGCACAAGCAGTACCGAGCGATCAACAGCAGTGGTTTTAGTCGGCGCGCCCGGCAAGACCTTCTCCTTGAGCGGAATGCGTGAATTATGCTGGCTAGCCCTGCGGGCGGTAAACCCGCGAAAGGGGAATAGATCACAGAACGCCCGCTGTAAATCCAACGCCCATCCTAAGGCTAGCGCGTATCGGAATAATGCGCCTGCGACTGATTATCGGCAGAACGTGGAAAAACCTAACGGACGGGAGCCAGTTCGTGACCGCAGGCCAGGCAGTGACTCAGCCACTCACCGAGAAACAGGTTGAGCTGAGTCTTCTCATCCGGCTGGTGCATGGCCGCATTGGGATAGGGGTAGATGCCGCGAAACCGCCGCGCACTCTGCGCCCCGATAACTTCCGCCATACGCGCATCGTGGTACACGCGCACCTCCATGTGCGGTACCGGCAGCCAGGGCAGACTGTGCTCCTGGCGCACGGAGAGGGTCGAGGTATAGGGGCAGGTTTCCAGCACTTCCAGCGCCAGCACGCCCAGTTGCTGTTCACCCTGACTCATGCCCACACGCCGCGTCTGCCGGTAGGCATCCGAGCCCTCACGCATTTCCGGCAGCAGCTGCATCAGGCGCGCATAGTTGGCTTCGCAAGCGGCTTGCAACTCGACCAGGTCGACCCGATAGCGCTCGCGCAGCAGATTCACGACCACAACCCCCGCACTTCGGCGCGGTTCAGCGCCAGCCACTGCAGGGCGATGATGCTGGCAGCATTGTCGATCCGACCGTCTTTCAGCGCATCCAGGGCATCTTCCAGCGGCCAGACGTGCACACGAATGTCCTCGCCCTCCTCCGCCAAACCATGCACGCCACCAGCACCTTCGCTGTCGCAACGGCCGACAAACAGGTGCACACGCTCATCCGAGCCGCCGGGTGACGGGTAGTACTGGGTAATTGGCCACAAGGAGGTCAGCGGTAGATTGGCTTCCTCCATCGCCTCACGACGGGCGACTTCCTCCGGCTGTTCATCCTTGTCGATCAAACCGGCGACCAGCTCCATCAGCCAGGGATTGGCGCTTTTCTCCATCGCGCCAACACGGAACTGCTCGATCAGCACCACGCAATCGCGCTGCGGGTCATAGGGCAGCACGCACACCGCATCGTGACGGACGAACAATTCGCGACTCAGCTCCGGGCCCATGCCACCGGCAAACTGGCGATGGCGCAAACGCAGCCGATCGAGTTTGTAGAAGCCGCTAAAGCAGGCCTCGCGCTCGATCACTTGAACATCTTCTCGTTGCATAACGCCCCCTAATTAACAGAAACGGGCCCGAAGGCCCGTCCTGGTTACACCCTATGCTGCGCCGAAACAGGGCGCAGCAAAAGCTCTATCAGACCTTGTGGTAGAGCTGCGCACCTTGCGCCTTGAACTCCGCCGCCTTGGCTTGCATGCCCGCTTCGGCATCCAAGTCGAGTGCGGCGATGCGCTGCTCTTCAGCATAGACGCGAACTTCCTGGGTGATCTTCATCGAGCAGAACTTCGGCCCGCACATGGAGCAGAAGTGTGCCACCTTCGCCGAGTCCTTGGGCAGCGTTTCGTCGTGATAACTGCGCGCGGTGTCGGGGTCGAGGCCAAGGTTGAACTGATCTTCCCAGCGGAACTCGAAGCGCGCCTTGCTCAGTGCATTGTCGCGAATCTGCGCGCC